>NZ_JBHUOT010000001.1:1037507-1223185 GCF_042686225.1 Flavobacterium notoginsengisoli | reverse complement strand
AGGGAAGCTAAAGTCTTAATCGAAATATGAGTCATAAGCTCGGAGGACCGAATAGTTTACTTTTGCTTCCTTTCTCAATCATAAATCTACTTAAAATTTCAAAAAACAAATCTAAAGGAGGAACGAGGGCACAAGCGATAGCGAACTGGCGAAGCAATCACACTAGAAATTCCGCACTGAGAGTCGCCAATCTTTGTAGAGTTTCTTGCGGAGATCCTTCCTTCGTCAAGGATGACAAACCGTGAGGACTATGTGTGAGAAACTAGTTTCTTTCTCTATTCTTTTTTAGAAAAACAAATGACTATGTTTCTATGTGTTTAAAAATAATCCACACCAAAAACTATAAAATTCTAATAATAGCATTGATCAAATTAATCGTGTTGTGCCCCAAAACAGAATAAATCAGATTCCCTGAAAAGCATCTTAAAACACCTACGCTTAAAGACGAAATCAGTGTTAAATATACTATAGTTATAATATCAAACTTTAAATGCAAATCCTGATCTAAAACCATTCCGTGCCCTACTCCAAATAAAACGGTTATAATAACAAACGACCAGCCAAATTCTATTCCGCGATACTTCCATTTTGGGGCAAAAGCTTTATTCAAAAGCCATAAAGAAATCCCTCTAAAAGCAATTTCTTCTGTTAAGCCCGGCATTGTCGCCTGAAAAAGAAAAGTTTCTAAATCGAATGTTCCGCCTTTTGGAAATAAGATCATTTTAAAAACGAAATCAAATAAAGTGAATCCCAGAAAAAACAGCAATCCAAACTTTAATTGTGTTTTTGAGTTGGCTTTCGAGGTAAATCCGATTTTAATTCTCTCTTCTTTGGAAACTGAAAAAATAACAATCAAACCTAAAATTAAGCTCAGGATTTTTCCTGACCAATTGAACTTCAAACCAATAAAATCAAGTGGAAAAACTACTTTTCCATATTGTTGTAAAAATATATCCGCCAGAAAATAAAGAATAAAAAAAGCTACATATTTAAGGTTTGATTTCTCTGTTTTAAAATAGGCCAATAGTAGAAGTGGCGAAATAACTAAGATCCAGATAAACGGTGATAATGGTGACATATTTTTGATTTTAAGGTTTTAATTTGAATCAAAAGTATATCTAGAGTATATTAATTAAAATTGTGATCGGTAGAACATAACATCTGCTCGGTGAAAATGTGATTTTATCCGATAGAAGTTACTTTTTTGTAACGCAATCCCGATAGCTATCGGGAGCAAAGGATTTTCGCAAAGAACACAATGTTTAGTTACTCATTTTATTTTAACGTCCGCAAAGATTCTCAATTTTGTGTATAAATCTTTATAATACAAATTTTTCACGCTTGAAACAAAAATGCTCTAAATCGAAATTTAGAGCTTTTGTTATTTGTAAAATGAATTAAACTAGTCCCATTTATTATTTTTAGAAACAGCATATTTTCCTGCTCCTGTAAAGAATAATCCAATCGAACCTAAAAGATAAAGCATCAAGAGTTCATTAGCATATCCTCCGTGTTCGCTAATCGAGAAAATATCCTGAGCGTGTGCCACAGCAATAGCAACAATACATGTAACAGCAAGAAGAACCGCTGCAATTCTGGTGCGGAAACCTACTAAAATAGCTAATGGCGCTAAAACTTCACCAATATAAACAGCATATCCAAATGCGCCCATATTGTCTACAAGGAAAGAAATTCCGTGAAGTACTTTTGAAATTCCGTGGAAAAGCATTAAACCTCCAACGCTGATTCTTATTAGTAATAATCCAAGGTCTGTGTTTTTTGAAATCATAACAATTTTGTTTTGGGTTTTAAAAAATGAAATACAAATTAGGCTTGTAATTCGGCTAAAATACAAAAATTGTTGTGATTCAAACAATACTATTTAAAATTATTCTAAATAATTAGTTGAATGTAAAAAAATATTTAAAACACATAGAAATATAGATTTTTATATTTCGAAAAGTATAGAGAAAGAAACTAGTTTCTAACACATAGTTCACCCAGTTTGTCATTCCGGAACGAGGAATCGCACAAGAGACTCCGCACAGATAATCGCCAATCTTTGTAGAGTTACTAGTGTGATTCCTCGTTCGGAATGACAAGATTGAGAGTAGTTGTTTTAAGGTTAAATCTATGTTTCTATTTGTTCAAAATTATATCCAAAGATATTTTTCAATAAGCAGAAAACCTTTTAGAATTTAATAGCAATTTTTCCAATCGTTTTTCCTGATTCCAAAAGCTGATGTGCTTTCTTTAGATTTTCGGCTGTAAGTCCGTTGTAGGTTTCTTTTAGAGTTGTTTTCAATATACCATCGTCCAGCAAATCAGCAACAATATTGAGAATATTATGCTGTTCTACCATGTCTTCTGTTTGATGCATAGAGCGGGTGTACATCAATTCCCAGGAAAAAGAAACACTTTTACTTTTCAATTTATTCAAAACTACAGGTTCTGCACTTCCTGTAATCGAAGCGATATGTCCCTGAGGTTTAATTAATTCAACCATGGTATCCCAATAAGCATTGGTGTCTACAAAATCCAGAATAAAATCAACGTTTTCAAAGCCTGCTTCTCTTACCGATGCTACTAAATCTTTATGATCTACCACAAAATCGGCTCCTTGTTGTTTGCACCAATCAATAGTTTCAGGACGTGATGCAGTTGCAATAACATTTAATCCTGCAATTTTCTTCGCCAATTGAATCGCAATCGAACCCACTCCACCAGCGCCTCCAATAATCAGAATTGATTTTCCTTTGTCTTTGTCAGCATCAATTCTGATTCGGTCAAACAAAATTTCCCAAGCCGTTAAAGCGGTTAACGGAATTACAGCCGATTCCTCAATACTTAACGTTTTTGGTTTTCTGCCTACAATTCGTTCATCAATAATCTGATATTCGGCGTTGCTTCCTTGTTTGGTAATATCTCCGGCATAATATACCAAATCGCCAACTTCAAATAAAGTTACTTTTTCGCCAACTGCCTGTACAATCCCGACAGCATCCCAGCCGATAATTTTTGGTATTTCCAAAACAGTATCTTTCGCTGCACTCTGGCGAATTTTAAAATCGACCGGATTTACTGAAATGGCATCGATTTTTACTAATAAATCGTGTGCTCCGGGTATTGGTTTCGCAATTTCAAATTCAATGAAACTGTCTTTTTCTTCTATAGATAACGAGGTTTTAAATCCTATTGCTTTCATTGTTTTAAATTTTTAGTTTAAAATATAGTAACAAAGATAGTTGCTGTCTGGATGTTAATGTTGGTATAAGTTGGGGCAAAATTTGTATATTTTTTTCAAAGATGCTGAGGCACTAAGTTGCTGAGAAACTAAGTTTTTTTGTTTCGCGCACAATTAACCCGTACAGTTTGTCATCCTGAGGTACGAAGGATCACACTAGAAACTCTACAAAGATTGGCGATTCACTATATGGAGCTACTTACGAAGATCCTTCCTTCGTCAGGATGACAAGATTGAGAGTAAAACAGCAATGATGAAGGCTAAGCTTCTATGTGTTTAAATAAAACTTTAAATTTGTTACATCTAAATTTCTTAAAATGAATATCAGAAAAGCCAACAAATCAGATTCCAAATATATTGCACCTATATTATTATTAGCAATGGAAGATATTATTTATAAATTTCTAACTAAAAAAGATTACGCTTCCGCGAAAGACTTTCTGGAATATTTCATCGAAAAAGAAAACAACCAATATTCCTATCAGAATTGTTTTGTAGCCGAGGAAAACAACGAAATCATCGGCACAGTCAATATTTACAATGGATCTGATATTGAAGTTTTGCGTAATCCGATTGTAGAATACGTTAGAGCACATTACAATCCTAAATTTGATCCTGAATTTGAAACACGAGCGGGAGAATTTTACATTGATTCATTAGGGGTAAATCCAAATCATCAGGGAAAAGGAATTGGTTCTAAATTGCTTGTTTTTCTAATTAATGAATATGTCCATCAAAACAAACAAGCTTTAGGTTTATTGGTGGAAGAAGATAATCCGTTGGCGAAAAATCTTTATCTGAAACTCGGATTTAAAATTGTGGGCGAAAAAACTTTGGTTGGCAAAAAACTGGAACATCTTCAAATAAGTCCTGAATTATAAATTACCTTCTTTAAAGTTTTCAATTGCTGTTTATGCATTTTATCGGCTATTTTAAACAATTTGACGATGATTATGTCGTTATTACAAATAACCAACTGATTTTTCTTTAATTTTTTTAAAGGAAATCGGTCTGAATGACAATGAAATAAAAAGTATTAATCAGAATGAAAAACATAACCATATTAGAAGCAGGTTTAATTTTAAGAATAGTTTTAGCGATCACAATGCTTTCAGCCGTAGCTGATCGATTTGGAATCTGGGGAGCGCCTGGCTCAAACGGAGTGGCTTGGGGAAACTGGGAAAACTTTGTGGTTTACACCAATACCTTAAACCCTTATGCAAACAAAAGCACAGCTGAAATTTTAGGAGCCATAGCAACTGTGCTTGAAATTGTACTTAGTCTGTTATTGTTGTTTGGATTTAAAACTAGAATTGCAGCTTTAGGAACTGCTTTTTTATTGTTCTTTTTCGGATTTGCAATGGCCGTTTCAGTTTCTGTAAAAGCACCTTTTGATTATTCAGTTTGGACAAGTGTTGCTGCAGCGCTTTTATTAGCTAATATTGGTAAAACAGCTTTTGCTGTTGATAATAGGATATAAAAGTTATGGGTTAAGAGTTAAACGTTGATGATCAACTTCTAACTCTTAACCCTTAATACTAACTACTAAAAATTAGTCTTTGATAATATCAAATCCCTGGATTCTTCCGCTTTCTTTTAGACGGAAAGTTTCTTTAACCACTTTTGTAACAGGGTTGTATTGATTAACTCCTGAGAAACCATCTGAAGTACTGTTTGATAAGAAATAGATTTCTCCATTGTGGAAAAATGGATTTTGTGTTGTATAGAAATTATCAGGCTGCATGTTCAAACGAGTTGCTTTTTTAGTCGTTGCGTCGATCTCATTCCAGAACCAAACATCATCTCTATATTTGACTCCGTGCTGACCGCCTCCGTAGTAAGAAACTGCTCTTGATGGAATTGTTGTGTAAATTTTGTTGTTGTAAGCAAAAAGTCTGTTGAATTCTGCTGGGAACTGATACGTTTTCATATCAATTGAAAATGTTGTGTCAAAATTAACTTCTCCTTTTTTAATTCTAAGAATTTTTGAAGAATAGTCACTTGGTTGTGTTTTCATATCACCAACTGAAGCAAAATATAAATCTCCTGTAACTTCATCTAAACTCCATAAAACGTGATCAATAAAAACACCTAAATTAGTTGTAGTTCCCATTTTAGTTACGTTTTCAATTTTCTTTGTAGTCAGGTCATAAACAGCAATAGCTACTTCTTTAACCACTGGAGTTACCTGCCAGTTTCCTGCAGCTTTATTTCCTAATAATAAATCTAAGTATAATTTATTTTCTCTTTTAGCGATAATCAACTGCCCAATAGACTCTAAAGGCTGTCCTTCTGAAAGTGAAGAAAAATCAATTTCTCCTGTTCTTTCCATAGTAGTAGGGTTAAAAGTCTGTAATTTCAATCCGCCTCTTACTTTATCCCAATAGTAACCTTCAGTTGCACTTGCCACTAAATAATTTGTTTCGTAAGCATTAGAAAGAGAAGGTAAAAATCCCTGATCTACTACTTTACCAGTTGCATCAAGCCCCATTTTGTTGATTCCTTGTTTTGCATTTGAAACGTCATTTACTTTAAAAAGACTTTTTCCAAATACTCTTCCACCTAAAGAAGAAGTTACTTGTAAAAACGGTAATCCGGAAAGGTTGATTTCTCTTGATTTATTATCTTTTAAGGCATAAACACCACCGCTCCAGTTAGCAGCACCATTGTATATAATCCAAGTTTCATTTTTTGGCAAAGTATCGTCTGTGTTTCCGTTGTCGGGAGTATTATTATCGTCATTGCTGCTGCAAGAAAATAAAAGCATACAAGCAGCGATTCCTGCCAGTACTGAACGAAGTGAGTTGCTTCTTTTCATAGTTGATCTGATTTATTGGTTTTATTTAAAAAAAATTATAAACTAGTTTAAGATGGAAAGATCTTCCTGGTCGCTGCACGTTAAAATTGTCGTACAATCGGACATCTCCAATATTTCTACATTCGACAGAAACGGTTGTTTTTTTATCGGCAAAATGATAATAAACTCCCACATCGTTAGAAAACTGTCCTATTCTTCCGTCTCTCGGAATAATTAATGAAGTCTGGAAATCTTTTACGGAACCAAATAAAGGCGGTTCCTGATTCTTCGGAATATCAACCAAAAAGAATCTGTGCGTGTAATTGGCATTCCAAGTAAAGTTTAAGCTGTCGCCTTTTTCGAATAAGTTTCCGAAGAAAGTATTCGCCCAAAAGTTTCCAAACAAAAACGGAATATTCGGTACTCTGGAATTATTTAAATATTTAAAAGCAGCCTCTTTAATTCCAACTCTTCGAATGTCCTGATACGTTGCATTAAATCCTGTATTCAGCCATTTTGCCGGAGCATAATTAATTTCAAACTCAAAACCTTTTATGTCTGAATTCTCATAATTGATGTATCTGTTGAACGGAATATCAAGTTCCAGAAAAATAATATCCTGTACTTTTCTATAGAATAAATTGGCAGAAAAGGTTAAACTACTATTTTCCTTAATTATAGAATACTGACCGTTTAAATTAAGGTTATGGCTTTTTTCAGGATTAAGATCTAAATTTTCTTTAACCAATCTGGCGTCTCCAAAAATTTCATATTCATCAGGAAGGCGTGTCGCATATTCATATGAAAACTTTAGTAAATAATTATTCTCTTCCCATTTTAATCCTCCTAAATACCCAAACTGACTGTCATCTTTTGAAGACTTCCATGCAAAACCATAATTATCAGTTGTATATCCATCTGTATAATAATGGTAATATTTAGCTGCTACGATGCTTTCTAATTTCTTATCAAGCCATAAAGAACGCCAGGCGAATGCCATATTATCTTTTCGATAAGTTGCAGGAACGGTCAAAACATCAACTCCTTCGATTACAGAAACAGCTCCAAGAGGATCGCTTCCTTTTCTTCGTTGCGAGTAATACAATTGACTGAATTCTAAAAAATTACGATCAGAAAGTTCATACTCTAAGTTCAATCTCGAAGAAACAAAATTGTATTTCATGCGCTGATTATTTCCTGTTCTAATCTCTCCAGGCTGCATGTTCTCAGCAATAATTTCACCCAACCAATTGTAACGAACAGTTGTAGTATCAATAAATTTGGTATTAAAATGACTGTAGTTTGTTAAAAAATTTACTTTAAGCTTATCATCAAAGAATTTCTTTCGGTAATTGATCATTCCTGTATAATTCTGTTCTTTTGAGAAAGCCTGTCCATAAACGCTAACCATTCCTGCATCGTTTTGAATCTGTTTATAGAAATCAGAATAAATTAAAGTCAGACGAAGATCATCTGCCCATGATTTTTCTTTTAATCCCACGAATGCTTCTCCATAATTGGATCTGGTCATATCATGAAAACGTTTTACATTTCTAAATTCTTCATTGGTAGCATTTTGAATCGGAACATTTACTTTATAATTATTGTCAGAATAATTAAAAGAACCATTAAAACCTCCGTAGAAATTGTTTTTATTCTGAAGATAAAGATTAGCTGTTGCTCTATGTGTATTGAAAGAAGCAATTTCATACGATACTTCGGCAAAGTCTTTATTAGAAGTTCTGGTAACAAGATTAACTCCTCCTCCCAAAGCGTCTGAAGCCAGATAAACCGGCATAACCCCTTTGTAAATTTCAACACGATCCAGCATATTTACGGGAATTGTTCCAAGGCTGAAACCGTGTCCGAACAATTCAATTGGAATTCCGTCTTTAAAAATACGAACCGCTTTTCCCTGAAGTCCGCCCAGATTAATCTGCACCTGAGATCCGATATTACCGTTAGTTCTTATTTTTACACCCGAAGCTCTGTTTAAAAAATCGCCGACATCGCCTGCTTTATCATATTGTTTTTTAAAATCGATAACCTGAACCGAAAAAGGAGATTCTTCAATCTGTTTTTTTACGCTTTTGTTCTGTATGGTAACTTCTTTTAAATTAGCCGAATCACTATTGGAAGAATCTAATTGAAATGTAAAATGATTGTCCTGACCACAAATAACAGAAACAGTTTTTCTGGATTTTATACTATCGTTTTTTACAATTTCAATAGTATAATTTCCATCGTTAAGCGAAAGCTCCAGAATTCCTGAACTATTGCTGATTCCCATTGATTTATTATTAACCAAAATGGTTAAACCCGAAGCAGGATTTCCGAGATTATCTTCAATATGAATATAGACCGGGCAGGCATTTGCAGAGAAAAAGCCAACCAGAAACATAAACATAAGGTGTAATTTAAATGTCAAAGCTGTTTTTATTTAAACTTATTATAAATTATATTTGCACTGCAAAAGTATTTGATTACCAATGGATGCATTTATGAAAGTGGAAGTTTTAATTATGAATTTAGAAGTATAAAGGATGGCATTTAAAATTGATTCAAATGACTTTGTGGATTTTCTGGAAACTGATCATAAACCAGAGCTGCAGGTACCTGAAACAGTAATTCAGCATGAAAAAGACATAAAATTTGCTACTCCAAAAGGCAATATTTTATTTCATGAGCATACTATTACTGAGGAATTATCGATTCTTCAGGGAAACTATCAATTACATGATGATGTGGCTATTTCCGGTCACGGAGATTCTTCATTATTAGAAATGCATTTTAATCTTACGAATCAAAAAATTGGGTATATAAATCCTGGTTCTTCAAAAGGTTATGCTTCTCCAATGTCAGGTAATATTACTTTTCTTTCTGCCGAGGATAACCATGCGAAAATTGACTTTAAAAAAGATATTATCTACAATACTTTTGACATTCATCTTCCTTTAAATGTCCTTACCAAATATGAAGGAGAGTCTAACGTAATGGATAGTTTTCTCAATAATATTCAGAAAAACAATAGTAATGCTTTAGCCAAAAATGAAATCAAAATAAGTGCTAAAATATTCAGCGTTATAGAAGACATCAAAAATTGTTTTTACCGCGGTCTGACCAGAAAAATCTATATGGAATCTAAAATTTATGAACTTATTGCTCTAAGTCATCATAATTTAGACATCGAAAAACAATCTCGAAACTTAGCAGGAAATGATGTTGAGAAAATAAAATTTGCCGCGCAGCTAATTCGCGAAAACATTGATAATCCTTTTACTATTGTGGAACTGGCACGAAAAGTTGGTGTAAATCAGACTAAGCTGAAAGAAGGTTTTAAAACTATTTTTGGTGATACTGTTTTTGGTTATTTACAGGAAATCAGAATGAACAAAGCCAGACATTATCTTACTGATACTTCGCTTTCTATTCAGGAAATAAGTCATCTTTCGGGTTATCAGAATGTTTCTAATTTTAGTATTGCTTTTAAAAGGATTTTTGGTTATCCGCCTACTAAATTAAGACTTAGAATTTAGTGCTTAATTTTGTATTGGAACGAAAATTTAACCGCAAAGCACGCAAAAATTTTTACTCAAAATTGCGAATACAAACGCAAAGTTCGCAAAGCTTTGTCAATATACAGCTTTGCGAACTTTGCGTATTTTTTATAACCTCGCATAAAAAAATCTTTGCGCCCTTTGCGGTTAAAAAAACATAAGCATTTTTAAGGCATATTTAAGGTCATGAACAAATTTGTATTCGTAAATTAGCAAATACAAAAACATATCTTAAATGACAATACTTACCTTTACGCTGATTATGATTCTGGGCGCCTTTCTCGCAGGCTTTATCGGTTCATTATCAGGCTTGGGAGGTGGAATTATAATCATTCCCCTTCTTACTATTATTCTTGGAGTCGATATTCATTATGCTATTGGAGCCGCTTTGGTTTCGGTAATCGCAACATCTTCAGGCTCTGCTGCCGCTTATGTAAAAGAAGGAATTACTAATATGAGAATGGGGATTTTTCTCGAAATCGCCACTACGATTGGTGCCGTTTGCGGGGCATTACTTTCTACCATTGCTCCTACTTCTTTTATTGCAGTTTTATTTGGACTAACCTTAATTTTCTCTGCAATTAATTCCCTTCGTAAAAAAGAAGAACATATTGTTTTAGAATCCAGTCCATTGGCTAAAAAACTAAAATTAGAGGGAACTTATCCAACACACGACGGTCAAGTCGTGAGATACGGAACCAAAAACGTGATTGGCGGTTTCAGTATGATGGGAGTTGCCGGAATGATGTCTGGTTTACTTGGAATAGGTTCCGGTGCTTTTAAAGTAATTGCGATGGATAATATTATGAGAGTTCCGTTTAAAGTTTCTACAACAACCAGTAATTTTATGATGGGTGTTACCGCAATGGCAAGTTCTGTAATTTATATTCAAAAAGGATATATCGAACCTGGAATTTGTATGCCGGTTGTAATTGGGGTTTTGTTTGGAGCTATGGCCGGTGCTAAAATATTAGTACGAACAAATCCGAAGAAATTGAGAATCTTTTTTGCCTGCCTGATTTTTGTTTTGGCAGTAAACATGATTTATAACGGACTAAATGGAAAAATCTAATATGGTACAAGAAGAAAAATTTGGAGAAAAAGACTTTCAGACCATCATCGGAAACTTACTTCGTTATGGTGTCTGGATTTCGTTATCAGTCGCTTTTATTGGTGGAATCGTTTATTTAATGAACCACGGAAGCCAGATTGAAGATTATTCTGTTTTTAAAGAAAATGACCGAAATATATTTGAAGTAATCGCTGCAGTTTACAATGGAGCCATTAGCGGAGACGGCTCATCTTTAATCTTTACGGGGATTATTTTACTGTTTTTAACTCCGGTATTAAGAGTTCTATTATCACTTTTTTCATTTTTACTGGAGAAAGATTATTTATATGTTGGGATTACTTTAATTGTAATTGTCATTATCATCATCAGTATCTCATTCGGTTTTTCTCATTAGAAAATTGTAGATTTTAAATTTACATTGATACTGACATTGATATTGATATTGACATTGAAATTTTATAGCATTTATGGAAATAGGAATAGACAGTTTTGCTTCGGCAATGTATGGCGACAACAACACGCTGAGTAGTTTTGATGCCATGGAGCAGTTATTGCAGAGAATTGAATTTGCAGATCAGGCTGGTCTTGATGTTTTCGGAATAGGAGAACATCATAAAAAAGAATTTTTGGATTCTGCAACTGCCGTTATTTTGAGTGCGGCAGCGGCAAGAACAAAAAATATACGTTTAGCAAGTGCTGTCACCGTTTTAAGTGCGGCGGATCCAGTTCGTGTTTATCAAAGCTTTGCCACTTTAGATTTAATTTCGAAAGGAAGAACCGAAATTGTTGTTGGAAGAGGTTCTGCAATTGAAGCTTATCCCCTTTTTGGATATGATTTGAGAGATTATGACGCTCTTTTTAAAGAAAAGCTGGAACTGCTTTTACAAATTAGAGATAATGAGTTTGTGACTTGGGAAGGTAAATTTCGTCCTGCTTTAAACAATTTACCAATTTATCCAAGAGCTTTACAGGAAAAATTACCCATTTGGCTTGGTGTTGGCGGAACTCCGGAATCCTTCATAAGAGCAGGTTCTCTTGGACTTCCGCTAATGGTCGCTGTTATTGGCGGACAAACACATCGTTTTAAACCTCTTGTAGATCTATATAGAGAAGCTGGAAAAGCAGCGGGATATATACCTGAAGAACTTAAAGTTGGATTACATTCACCAGGATACGTTGGAACAACAACGGAAAAAGCAATTGAAGAATACTATCCGGGTTATGCCGAATTATGGACGAAACTAGGATACGAAAGAGGCTGGCCTCCGGTAACCAAAGGTAAATTTGACGGATTAATAGATGATTTAGGAGTCTTAATTGTCGGAAGCCCTGAAAGAGCTGCTGAGAAAATCTTGCGTCACAGTGAAGCCCTTGGAGGAGTAGATCGTTTTACATTTCAAATGGACAATGCTGGACTGACACACAAACAATTGATGAGCGCCATAGAATTAATTGGAACAAAACTAATTCCGTTAATTAAAAAGGGATAGCTTTTTTGCCACTCCCGATAGCTATCGGAATACACAGATTAAAAAGGATTTTTTTTATTTATTTCTATTTTAATAATGTTTGTAATTAAATTTTTCACGCTCCCGATAGCTATCGGGATTAAAATGATTCTAGCAGATTAAGCAGATATTTATTATTTCAACAATTGAATAGCGTCCAGCTTTAGCCGGATGAAAAAAGAGAATAAAATAGAAAAGGCTTTAGCCAAACTTTATTAGTTTGGCTAAAGCCTTTTTCAATCTTTATTGGTCACCTTCAGTTAAAACTGGAGGTAATTCAAAAAACCTCTGAACCTTTGTTCCTTTGTAACTTTGTAACTTTGTAACTTTGTAACTAAAAAAAACTAGAATTTGTAAGTTACGCCAACTCTAAAGTTTCGACCTGCTTCTGCCTGCCAGTAATAAGCTTGCAGCCACTCATAATAAGAACCGCTGTATAGATATTTATCCAAAATATTAAATACGTTTGCCGTAACTTTTACTTTTCCGATTTCGTAAGATAGACCTCCATCTAACTTAAAGTAAGAAGGTAATCTTTGAAGACCTTCTCCCCAAGTATCTGTCTCACGTCCGTCAAGAAAAGTTCCTCCAATAGAAGCACCTAATCCTTTCATTTTACCAGATTGAACAGTGTAATTTAACCAGGCATTTGCTGTATGTTTTGAATATCCAGGAACAACATCACCTACATTAATTCCACTTACATTCGATTCGGTTACAATAGATTCAGTAAAGGCATAATTTGCTATAAGATTAAGTCCGTCAAATATTTTTCCTCTTAAGTCAAATTCAATACCCTGAGCTCTTTTTTCTCCCAAAATCATAGATAATGGTTTTTGAGGAGTACTATTTGGATCTGATGTTATTTCATTTTTCTTTATAATTCTATAAGCTGATAAACTCGTATTCCATGAACCATCAAACCAATCTTTTTTGACACCAAACTCTAAATTATTACCAGTTAGCGGTCTCAACTTACCATTTGTAACAACTGCAGATTGAGGTAAAAAAGCCTGATCATATAATCCATAAACTGCGAAGTCTTTAGTAATAGAATAACTAACACCTGCACGAGGAGTAATATGACTATCTTCTTGAGGATCTTGATAGCTGCTGGTCATTTTAATCCAGGTATATCGTGCTGCAAGTGTTACTCTTAATCTGTTTTGAAAAAATCCAAGCTCATCCTGAATATATCCAGCTGCATATTTTGAACCATAAAGTCCTCCTGCTCTTTGGCTTAAAGGAGTATCATGATCAAATTCCGGGAAACCATTTGATGGAGTTCCATAATTTGGATTGTAAACATTAAACGGATTTGCATAAGTATCTAAATTATGAGATTGTCCCCAATCTGCCATATAATCTTTACTTCCTAAATCTATTCCTCCTAAAACTTTGTGAGAAACAGCACCTGTATTGAATTTTCCGTTCACAAAAATCTGGCCTAAAAACATATTACTATCTGCATCCCAGATACCAACGTTTCTAATAATATCTCCTTTATCAAGAAAAACATCCGGAGTTTTGTCACCATCCGTATCTATTTCAGCTGGTCCAACTAAACTTGGCCATGAACTGTATCCTTGCTGAATGTATTTAAAATAAGAAGTCTGAGCTGTCAATTTCCAGTTATCATCAAACTTGTGCTCAAATTGTAAATAACCACTATGATCCTGAATATTAGTATCAGGCAATCCTGGTTGTGTCATCGTAAAATTACGAGGTAAAGTTGCATATCCGTCAGATTTAGGTCCGAAAACGTAGTAAGAACCTACCTCTGTCATATTTGCATATTGAAAGTTATACTCAAATGTCAATTTTGTTTTGTCATCAAATTGATACGAAATTACCGGTGCAAGTACATAGCGGTCATTATGTTCATATGGACGAAATGAACCTTTCTTTTGTGCAGCTCCGTTAAAACGATATAATAGTTTTCCTTTTTTGTCTAATTTACCATCAAGATCTAAGCTAACTCTGTAGAAATCATAACTCCCTACTATAGCACTCACCTCGCCTTTTGTAATTCCGGTTGGTTTTTTAGTAACCACATTATACAATCCGCTTGGATCACCGCTCGAAAGCATGAAACCTGCCGGTCCTTTTACAAATTCAATATGATCAACAAAACTCATATCCTCAGTTAATGGTCCCCAAAAAGAAGAGACCACGTTAAAACCATTTCTAAAAGCCTGAATTTGAGAACCTCTCATTGTAATATTAGTATACAAATCTCCCCAATGCTCCAGACGTACTGCACCACTCACATTACGAATTACTCCGTCACTCATGCTTGTAATCTGCTGATCTTTTAACGTCTGACCACTCACAATCTGAACGTTTTGAGGGATCTCCAAAACCGGAGTCTGAAGACGTAATGACATTGAAGGTTTGTCTTGTTTGTATTTGTTTTTTGTAATAACTACTTCATTAAGGTCTTCCTGACTTTCAGAAAGTGAAAAGTTTTTTGTTGTTGTTTTTTGTGAAGTAACAATAATTTTATCTTCCATTGTTTGAATACCAACACCACTAATCACAATTGTATAAGTACCTGGTTTTACTCTCGTAATTTCATATTGTCCGGAAACCGTTGTAACATCTGAATATTTTGTTCCTTTTAAAGCAACAGCAATATTTTCTGCGGGCTTATTACCAATCAAAGTAACTTTTCCTGCCACTTTTCCAAACTCTTGTGCCATCATATTTAGTGAAGTCAAAAGCAATGCAAAAAAATACACTTTTTTATTAAAAACTATTTTCATTTTGGTTTGATTAAAATTAAAGCCCAAAAGTATATTCAAATCTTAACTTATCCAAATTATTTTTAATCATTCTAAATAAATATAACATTTTATAATTAATTTACAAGAAAACAATACCATTTGGACTATTTCTGAAGTGATTTCTTGATAATATTAATTTACATTAAGTCTTAATACCGAATTCTATTTTTATCTTTATGTATTAAAAAAACAAAAACAGATTTAACTTTTAAACTCCTTATATGAAACCTGATACAATAAGAAAAGTAGCGATTGTAGGCTATAATAGAATTCCGTTTGCACGTGCCAATACAGCCTATGCAAACGTTGGAAACCAACAAATGATGACAGCTGCCCTAAATGGGCTTATTGATAAATATAATCTAACAGGAAAATTATTAGGTGAAGTTGCTGGCGGTGCTGTTATAAAACATACCTATGACAACAACTTAATTAGAGAATGTGTGATGAAAACTACTCTCGATCCTGCTACTCCTGCCTGTGACTTACAACAAGCATGCGACACTGGAATCGAAAGTGCCATTTACATTGCCAATAAAATTGCTCTCGGACAAATTGAATCCGGAATTGCGGGTGGAGTCGATTCTATAAGTGATATGCCGATTGCCGTTAGTGAAAAACTTAGAAAAATTTTATTAGAAGCCAGACAGGCAAAATCGTTAGGTGGTAAAATTAAAACCTTTTTAAAACTTCGTCCAAAAGATTTAAGCCCTCTTGTTCCTAAAAATGAAGAATCCCAGACAGGACTTTCAATGGGAGGTCATACAGAAATTACTGCAAAATATTATAAAATATCCAGAGAAGAACAGGATCAATTTGCTTTAAAAAGTCATTTGAATATGGCAAAAGCATATGATGAAGGCTTTTTTAATGATATGATTACTCCTTTTAACGGATTGGAAAAAGACAACAATCTAAGAAAAGACAGTACAATTGAAAAATTAGCTAAACTAAATCCTGCTTTTGACAAGACAAATGGAACTTTAACAGCAGGAAACTCTACTCCTCTTACAGATGGTGCTTCTTGTATTCTTTTAGCTAGTGAAGAGTGGGCAAAAGAACAAGGACTTCCCATTTTGGCTTATATTACATTTGCTGAAATCGCAGCGATAGAATATGTTAAAAATCAGCAGAATCTTTTACTGGCTCCTTTGTTTGCTGTTTCCAGAATGTTGGAAAAAGCCGGATTAGATCTCCAGGATTTTGATTATTATGAAATTCACGAAGCTTTTGCTGCACAGGTTTTAGCTACTTTAAAAATCTGGGAAAGCCCGGAACTTAGTGCATCGATTGGTTTAAAGAAATCTTTAGGCGCTATTGACAGGGAAAAACTCAACGTAAAAGGAAGCAGTTTAGCAGCTGCGCATCCTTTTGCTGCCACCGGAGGAAGAATTATCGGTGTAATGGCAAAACTGCTTAACCAAAAAGGTTCCGGAAAAGGTTTAATATCTATTTGTGCTGCTGGTGGCCAGGGAGTAACTATGATAATTGAGAAATAATCTTAAGTTGTTTTATTCCTAAACTATTTTCTTTTATAAAAAATATACTGAATCTGCTAAATCTGCGAGCTAAAAAATTACTCCCGCAGATTTAGCAGATTTTTTTTTAAACAATATCTAATCTTAAAATGTAGAATCTCCCGAACAGGACACATCAGGTCTTTAATAAATGTTATTATAGCCTTGAAAGAATGGAGAACTTTACATCAAAAGAAAGTAAAGGCAAATAAAAATTCTGTCTTTATATATACTAAAAGTTTATTTTTTTATTTCTATAAATTCATACAAAAACGATTAGATATCAATATTTTATATTAAATTTAGATTTCTTTTAAAGCTTTTGTATGAATTCATTTTAAAACACTAAAAATGATGGAATCAAAAATACCCGAAGGACCACTTTCAGAAAAATGGAATACATATAAAGCGAAAGCCAAACTTGTAAATCCTGCCAATCGAAAAAAGCTTAATATTATTGTTGTAGGTACCGGACTTGCAGGCGCATCCTGCGCTGCTTCACTTGCAGAACAAGGCTACAATATTCAATCATTTTGTTTTCAGGATTCTCCAAGACGAGCGCACTCAGTCGCTGCACAAGGTGGTGTAAATGCTGCCAAAAACTACAAAAATGATGGAGACAGCACATTCAGGATGTTTTACGATACGATCAAAGGTGGAGATTTCAGATCTCGCGAAGCCAATGTTTATCGCTTAGCAGAATGTTCTTCACATCTCATTGATCATGCTGTAGCTCAAGGCGTTCCATTTGCAAGAGAATATGCAGGTTATCTAAACAACAGATCTTTTGGAGGTGTTCAGGTTTCGAGAACTTTTTATGCCAGAGGACAAACCGGACAGCAGCTTTTACTAGGTGCTTACCAAGCTTTAGAGCGTCAAAATGCATTAGGAAAAGTAGCATTGCACACCCGTCACGAAATGCTGGAGTTGGTTGTTATTGAGGGCAAAGCCAAAGGTATAATCGCGCGAAATCTCGAAACAGGAAAACTAGAACGTCATGTGGCTGACGCTGTTGTACTGGCTTCCGGTGGTTACGGAAAAGTATATTATTTATCTACTCTTGCAATGGGCTGTAATAGTTCTGCGGTATGGAGAGCACATAAAAAAGGCGCTTTTATGGCTGGTGTAAGCTGGATTCAGTTTCATCCTACTTCATTGCCGCAACATGGTGAAAATCAGTCTAAATTGACTTTAATGTCAGAATCGCTTCGAAATGACGGGCGCATCTGGGTTCCGAAAACAGCGAATGATGCTAGAAACGCCAATGCAATTCCCGAAGAAGAACGAGATTATTATCTGGAACGCCGTTATCCGTCTTTTGGAAATCTCGCACCAAGAGATATTTCCTCACGTGCCGCTAAAGAAAGAATTGATGCCGGACACGGAGTTGGGCCAATGAAAAATGCCATTTATTTAGATTTTTCAGATGCCATAAAAGCGCAGGGAAAAGATAAAATTGAAGCCAAATACAGCAATCTTTTTACCATGTACGAAAAGATTACCGGAATAAATGCGTACAAAGAACCCATGCTTATTTCACCATCAGCACATTTTACAATGGGTGGACTTTGGGTTGATTATGAATTAATGACTACAATTCCGGGTTTATTTGCTTTAGGCGAAGCCAATTTTGCAGATCATGGTGCCAATCGTTTAGGTGCCAATTCATTGCTTCAGGCTTGTGTTGATGGCTATTTTATAGCACCTTATACCATTCCGAATTATTTATCAGGAGAATTAAATGCTCCAAAATTCGATATCTCGCATCCTGCTTTTGAAGAAGCCGAAAATGCTGTGAGAAGGCAGTTAGATCGTTTTTTACATACCAACGGAACGCTTTCTGCTGATTACTTTCATAAAAAAATTGGTCGTCTTCTTTATGAAAAATGCGGTCTTTCCAGAAGTAGAAAAAAGCTCGAAGAGGCCATAATTGAAATTAGAGAATTGAAAGCTTCATTCGAAAAAGACCTGAGAATTACAGGTGATAATACCATTAACAGCGAACTCGAAAAAGCAGGTCGAATTGCTGATTACATAGAATTAGCCGAATTAATGTGTTACGATGCCTTACAGCGCGAAGAATCCTGCGGTGCTCATTTTAGGGAAGAATACCAAACGGCAGACGGAGAAGCCGTTCGAAACGATGAAGATTTCTGCTATGTTTCGGCCTGGGAATGGAAAGGAGAAAATAAAGAACCTGAATTACACAAAGAACCTTTAGTCTTTGAAGTTGTACAGCTTGCCGTTAGAAGTTATAAATAAATTATTAATTCAATTCATGATTCATGATTCATAATAACAATTACCTATGAAACTTTATCTCAAAATATGGCGACAATTTAATTCTACATCAAAAGGAGAAATGACAGATTATGAAATTAATGAAGTTACAGAACATATGTCTTTTCTTGAGATGTTGGATCTTTTAAATGAAAATCTAATTCAGCAAGGCGAACGAGTTATAGAATTTGATCATGACTGCCGGGAAGGAATCTGCGGACAATGTGGTGTTATGATTAACGGAAGGGCTCACGGACCTTTAAGAAACACAACGACCTGCCAGCTTCATATGAGAAGTTTTAAAGATGGAGACACCATTTATATTGAACCCTTTCGCGCTAAAGCTTTTCCCGTTTTACGTGATTTAAAAATAGACAGAAAAGCTTTTGATTCGATTATTGCATCCGGAGGTTTTATCGGAGCTTCGACCGGACAAGCGCCTGAAGCCAATAGCATTCCGATTTCATATGAAACCGCAGAAGAAGCCTTTGACGCCGCAGCCTGCATTGGATGCGGAGCCTGTGTAGCATCCTGTAAAAATGCCAGCGCAGCTTTGTTTGTAGGAGCCAAAATAACACATTTAGCCATACTACCGCAAGGAAAAGTAGAAGCACCGAAACGTGCTATTAACATGGTCAAACAAATGGATCTTCAGGGTTTTGGAAACTGCTCAGATACAAGAGCCTGTGAAATTGAATGTCCGCAGGGAATTTCTGTACTTTCGATTGCTAAAATGAATTTAGAATATATGAAAGCTTTGGCTTTTAGGAAGTAATTATTTGTCATTTCGACGAAGGAGAAATCACAATCGTATTTACACAAAGAGAATCGCCAATCTTTGTAGAGTTTCTAGTGTGATTTCTCCTTCGTCGAAATGACAAAAAATGAGAATAAACTTTGTGCCTTAGCGCCTTCGTGGCAAACTAAAAAACTAAACCGTAAAATAAGGTGTCAGGATATCTTCAAAATTATATAACCCTTTTTCTTTCTCTTTTATATTTTCGGCTACAAAAATAACCCCGTTTCCAAATGCTTCTCTTGAGATCGATTCGTGTATAATTCGAACGGTTTGAAAAGGAAAACCAAAAATTACTTCATGTTTTCCAACAATACCTCCTGCTCTAACCGAATTGATATTTTCTTTATCAACATCTAAAGCTTCTGCAATTTTTATCGCTGTTCCGGAAGTTCCTTCTTTAGCTTTAAAGTGTTCTTCATTTACTTCAATGTCAACCCAAGGCGCAATTTTCTTTAGAAATTTAGCAGCAAATAATAAATAGTTAACCCCTAATGTAATGTTAGGCGACCAAAAAACAGTTGTTTTCTGTCCGAGTTTTTTTAAGAACTGCAGTTCTTTGTCTTTATAATGTGAAATTGCTGATATAATTTTAATATTATTTTTTGCTGCCGCTTCACCATAAGTGTAAATTCCTTCGCCAGAAGAGAAATCAATTATCACATCTACAGGATGTTTTTCTAATAATTCATCAATAGAAGTTTTGGAACTGGAATAGATTAAGCCGGGTTCGTCTGACTGCACTCCAAAAAATTCCGGCACCGATCTGTGTTCTAAAACGGTACTTTGTCTTAAAACCCATTCTAAGCAGAATTTCTTATTTTCTAATAATATTGAAGCTACTGATTTTCCAGTTTTTCCGAATCCGATTAATCCTATTTTCATAAGCATTTGTTTTTAAAGTGAGCGAATTTTGCTCGTTAGAAAATTGATATCTAAGTGGTAAATATCATTTGAAATTTTAATTCATGACAGCAGTTTTCAAACTGTCATTCTAGTAAAAATAGGAAAATCATAACAGAATTGCGAATTAAAACTCTCTTTTATAACAAAAAAGTCAATTCTTAGTACGATTTTTTCTATTAAAGCATAAATATTATCGAAAAACTGCACTTCTAAAATCTAATTCATTTTGTTAGAATTTAGCCTCAAATTTGTAATAATTCTTTTTTAACTTTTTGGTTGAAAACACTGTTAAAAAAAAGAATTACATAACATACAAGTAAATATATTTTCAGTAGATTTATCACCTGATAGCCCCCAAAAATATCAATAAGTAATGACCTACAACAACAATGAACTGCTTCGTTTTTTAGATGCGCAGAATAAATTGTATCTGACTGCTCTGGACGAAATTAAAAATGGTAAAAAGGAATCTCCCTGGATGTGGTTTGTATTTCCTCAGATCAAAGGAATGGGTTCCAGCGATACTTCCAAATTTTATGAAATCAAGAATGCAGACGAAGCAATTGCTTTTCTTGAACATCCAATTTTAGGAAAACATCTGGTTGAAATCACTTCCGAATTAATTAAAAAAGAAGAAACGGTCGACGAAATATTTGTAAATGATGATATTGAAAACCTAAAATCTTCGATGACTTTATTTGCCAGCGTTCAGAACGGTGAACCTATTTTTCAGGAAGTTTTGCACAAATATTTCGATGGATCTTCTGATTTTCACACGCTGCAATTATTGTACAGTAACCTGTAAAACGGGCATGAAATAAGGATTCACAAATAATCTTTTCAAAAAAATAAAGTTGGGTTTACAGTATTTCAAAATGAGATTTCTATCTTTGCAACACTGTTGCGTTTTTAATACCACTAAAAAACCAGCTGTTTATTTGGAATGAAAAAGAGGATTCTAATTGTAAATTTCTTGATGTCTCTTATAGTATTGTCTGCAATGCTATTTCAGACTATTCATTCCTACGAACATGTTTTTAAACAGCTTTCAGAAAAACACTGCGAGCATCATACAAGTGCCAATCAAAAAGAAATAACTCACAGTCATGATGTAGATGAGAAATGTCACATTTGTCATTTTGCATTCAACACTTACATTCCAAACACATTTGAGGCTGTAATCTTTCAGAAAATAGAAATTGAAACCAAATCTATATTTGCTTTCACACAAACTGTTTCTGCATTCTTCAAAGGCAGTTTATTTGCATTAAGGGCACCTCCTGCTTTATTCTAGTTTACTTTTTTTATAACATTTACTATATTCTCTTCATTCTATTCTATAGAAAGGGAAAGTAATTTATTTACGCTTTCGCGAATATATCGAAGTAAACCTCCATTCAAATCTCAAATTCTTTTGATGCAGTTTAAAAATGCGTCAAGAAACTTTTTTATTTAAAACTAAATCCAAATACAAAAATATGCTGACAGCTGAAAATCTCACCAAAAAATATGGTGATTATACTGCTTTAAATGCCCTAAATTTAACTATCAAAGAAGGCGAAATATTTGCTCTTTTAGGACAAAATGGTGCCGGAAAAACCACTACAATCAATCTATTTCTAGGTTTTATAGAACCTTCAGAAGGAACTTTAACCATCAATAATATTCCCGTTACTTTAAACGCAAAAACCACCAAAGAATTTGTGGCTTACATTCCGGAAACTGTAATGCTTTACCCAAATTTAACAGGTTTAGAAAACCTTAAATTTTTCTCCTCACTTGCCGGCTTCAAATATTCTAAAGGAGAACTGACTTATTTCCTGAACAAAGCGGGTTTGCAAGTTAAAGCGCACGATCAAAATTTAGGTGGATATTCTAAAGGAATGCGTCAAAAAGTGGGAATTGCCATTGCTATTGCTAAAAAAGCAAAAGTGCTTTTGTTAGACGAACCCACAAGCGGTTTAGATCCAAAAGCTTCCAACGAATTTTCTCAGATTTTAAAAGAACTTTCGGCAGACGGAACGGCAATTTTAATGGCAACTCACGATATTTTCAGAGCGCGTGAAGTGGCTTCGCATATCGGAATTATGAAACAGGGAAATCTTGTAACAGTAATCGAAGCAGATAAAATTTCGGCCAACGAACTGGAAGATTTGTATTTACAAACAGTTTAAAATCAAATGAAACATACACTTTCTTTACTGTTCATAGTAAGTACAATTTCTGTTGTAAAAGCACAAAACGACGGAAAAGTCAGGGATAGCATTTCTAAAGATTCTTTGGAATCTAAACGAAATGAATTACAGACTGTTGAAATTATTGGCCGCTCAACGCGAAAGTACAACAGCGATTACTCTTTTTCGGCAACCAAAACCGCTGCTTTAAACAAAGATATTCCGCAGTCTATTTCCAGCATTACCAAAGAATTAATTGCCGATAAAGGAGCTATTTACCTCGCAGATGTTGTAAAAATGGCAAGTGGTGTAATTCCGGCGAGTTATTACAATCAATATACCATTCGAGGCATCAGCCAGAACGAAGAAGGCCAGATTATCAACGGAATGCGAACCAGACAATATTATTTTCTACAGCCCTTAACGAGTAATATTGAACGTGTTGAAGTAATCAAAGGCCCATCTAGTGCCACATTTTCATCTGTCGATCCGGGCGGAAGCATCAATATGGTGACCAAAAAACCTTTGGCTGTTGACCGAAAAGAAATCAGTCTTTCTGTTGGAAGTTTCAGTACTTTACGTGGAACTTTAGACTTTACTGGTCCTTTAAATGATTCTAAAACACTTTTATATCGTGTAAACGGAGCGTATCAGCAAGCAAAATCGTATCGTGATTTGGTAAACAATAAATCATTCCTAATTTCTCCGTCTTTCAGTTATATTCCAAATGAAAAAACGGCCATTAATACGGAACTGATTTTAAGCGACATGAATGGAGTTTTAGACCGCGGACAACCCATTTTTGGTGCCGTCGCAGGCAAAACCGATTTAAACAAAACGCCAATCAGTTTAAATTTAGGAGCTTCGGGCGATTTTTTCAAGTCAAAAGAAATGATTTTGATGACCAATTTTGCACATAAATTTTCTTCAAAAGTGGGTTTCAATGCTTCGTACATGAAACAAACATGGACAGAAAATCTTCAGGAACACCGCACTAACAATGCTTTTGCCGTAGACATGAACAATCAGCCTGTTACAAGTCTTGCTATGATGCAATACGTACAGCGCCAGCAATATTGGGATATTGATAATTTGAGTGCCTACTTTAATTTTGATTTCAAAACAGGAAAACTCAATCATAAACTATTAACAGGATATGATTTAAGCAGCTGGAATAAAAACAAAGGCGGCGGACAAAATGCAGCAAGAGGTTATTTATTAAAAGACGGAACGGTTGCCAATACTTTTGTTCCTGCCAACGCTTCCAATTATCAAACTGTAACTGTAAATGGTGTTGTTTTACCAAAACCAAATGTCAATTTCTTTGATTTAAACAATCCGTCGTATGCTTTACGAAATACTCAGGATTATGTTTTAAATGTTCGTACGGCGCTTCCATCGGCATTGACAACTACAAATGCTATTTATATTCAGGATCAGATTCAGTGGGAGAAATTTACTTTTTTATTGGGACTGCGAAATGAATGGTTTGAAGACATTACGAATTACGAAACCAATAATGAGTTAACGGTTAAAAAATCGGCTTTGCTTCCTAGAATTGGAATTACGTATGCCGTAAACGATGCCATTAATGTTTACACTACTTATCTTGAAGGTTATCAGCCTCAATCTAATACAGTCACTTTAATGCCTCAAACAGGAAGTTTACCCGCAGGAAGTCTTTTTAAACCTTTGGAAAGTGATTTGAAAGAGTTTGGTATGAAAGCAGTTTTCTTCAATAACAAAGTAAGTTTTAACGCGGCCGTTTACGAAATCAATCAGCGTAATATTTTAATGAATGCCAATGATCCTGTCAACCCTGATTTGTTAGTAACCAGAGGTTCTGAAAGAAGCCGTGGTTTCGAATGCGATCTAGTAGGATACATTACTCCAGATTGGCAGATTAATGCTTCGTACAGTTATATTGATGCTAAAATTACAAACGATGCTAATCCTGCATTAATTGGTCAGAGAAAACAGAATACGCCAAAAAACAGCGCGAACCTATGGACACGCTACAATTTTGCTTCTGATTCTGCTTTTGACGATTTCGGAATTGGATTGGGAATGCAGTACCAAAGCAGTAAAGTGCCTTGGTTCTCCAGAGATTTTACGCTTCCCGATTTTACCATTTTTGACGCTGCTATTTATTACAAACCTAACGGAGGTAATATGCAGATTGCTTTAAACGCCGGAAATCTTCTAAATAAAACCTACTGGCTGGGCGCACAAAATTATTTGAGATTGTTTCCGGGAAGTCCGCGAAACGTAAATCTCACTGTAACTTATAGATTTTAATTGATATGAAAATATTACAATCCGAAATTCTTATAGCCAGGCATTTTAAAAAATCTGTTTTTAAAAATCCTGCTGTATATATTATTACCATTTTTATTGGTATTTTGCTTTTGTACGCCGCATTTACAGGCTGGGACAATTACAAAAGTCAAAATGAAACCAGCGAAAAATATCAGCATGAATCCCGGGAAGACTGGTTAAAAAATCCCGATAAGAATCCGCATCGAATGGCGCATTACGGCAATTTTGCTTTTAGAAAAAGTACGCCTTTGAGTGTTTTTGAATTTGGAATGGAACCTTTCTTTGGAAATGCTATTTTCCTTGAAGCGCACAAACAAAATACTGCCAATTTCTCTGAAGCTGGTTTTTCAAACAGCATGCTTCGTTTTGGAGAAATCAGTATTGCTATGGTTTTGCAGGTTTTATTACCACTTTTAATTTTCTTTTTAGGTTTTAATGCCGTTGCTTACGAACGCGAAAACGGAACTTTAAAAATTCTATTAACTCAGGGAATCAATTGGAAACAGCTTTTGGTTGGAAAAACTTTAGGAATTGCAAGCGTAATAATGCTTCTTTTTATCCCAACCATTATTGTTTTAGTTTTAGTCTGGCTGTTTTTGCAAAATTTTTCTATAACAGCAGACGAAACAATAAAAATGCTTTTGTTTATCCTTTTTCATCTGGCTTATCTCCTATTCTTCTGTGTGATTGCTGTTTTAATTTCGGCCATAAGCAAAACTTCCAAAAAAGCATTGATTACGCTTATTGGTATTTGGCTGTTATTTACCATTATTCTGCCAAGAACTACGCAGGCAATTGGTGCTTATATTTACGAAGCGCCTTCTAAAATTCAGTTTACCAGCGATATCGAAAAAGATATTTTAAAGCAAGGAGACAGTCATAATCCGAACGATCCGCATTATAAAGCGATTAAAGATTCTTTGCTTACGGCATACAAAGTCGATTCGGTACAGAAACTTCCGTTCAATTATTCAGGATTCATTATGACCGAAGGCGAAAAAATAAGTTCCAGAATTTACAACGAACATTTAGCTGAACTTTTAAAGATCTACAAAAAACAAAACAGCTTTTCTAAGACGGTTTCTTTTCTAAATCCGTATATCGCCATCAAAAATTTATCAATGGGATTGTCGAATACCGATTACGAATCGTACATCGATTTTCAGAAACAAGCGGAAGATTACCGTTATGCAATGGCTCAGAAAATGAATGCTTTGCAGATTAAATACATCAGCAATAAAAAACCTGGTCCGAACGATAAACCTTTGACAATAGGCAAAGAACATTGGGCCGATGTGGAAGAATTTCATTATGAACCTGAAAAAATCGGAACGGTTCTCAAAAACGAAATTGTCTCCATTATTTCAATTTTGCTCTGGATTGCGGTACTTTTTATCTTAATCAGAATCGCGTCTCATCAACTTAAAGCTATATAATTATGCTGTCATTATTATTCAAAAATTTCATTCGGTCAAAAGGAACCAAAATTGGATTGCTTTTCCTGTTATGCATCGGTTTTATTAGTCTTTTAATTGGAAAACAGTTTCAGGATAAACAAGAAAAAAGCATTCAGGAAGCAACGATTTATCAAAAAGAACATATTGCCAGAAATGCCGCTTTTCATAAAGACGAAATCGGTCTTTTATTGTATTACATCAAATTTTCTTTGGTCAATACTACTTTGCCTATAAACAGTTTAGCGATTGGACAGCGCGATGTTAATCCTTCTATTCAAAACGTTACCATTCGCGGTTTAGAAGGTCAGAAATACGACGCAGAACTCAATAATCCAAACAATCTTTTGTCCGGAAATATCGATTTTAGTTTTGTGCTGATTTATTTATTTCCGCTTCTGATCATTGCTTTTTCTTATAATGTAATTTCAGAAGAAAAAGAAAGCGGTACCTGGAAAATTGTGGCAACGCAGAGTCAGAATACTTTCAAATACATTTTGCAGTTATTTTATGTAAGGATTTTGAGTTTGATCGCTTTGTTTACGGTTTTGCTATTTACTGCTGTTTTGTTCTTAAATATCCCGTTAGATCAATCCTTTTTTATTTTCTTCGGAATAGGAATTCTCTATATATTATTTTGGTTTGCGGTTTGTTTTTTCATCGTTTCCCTGCAAATGCATTCTAATGTTAATGCTGTTTCATTACTAACAATCTGGCTGTTTTTAATCATTATCGTTCCTGCCGGAATTAATGCTTTTATTGTAAATAAATATAAAATTCCTGAAGCGCTGGAGCTCACTATACAACAGCGAAATGCCTATCACGAAAAATGGGACACCGATAAAAATGAAACGATGGAAAAATTTTATAAACATTATCCGCAGTTTCGTGAATATAAGATTCCGGAAGATAAAGAATTCAGCTGGCTTTGGTATTTTGCCATGCAGCAAATGGGTGACGACGAATCGGCAGTGCAGTCTAAGGAATTGTACGCCAAATTGGAACAGCGAAACCGTGCCAGCGAATTGATTGCACAGTTTATTCCAACACTTCACACTCAGATTCAGTTAAACGATATTGCGAAATCTGATTTACGTAACCAGCTTTTGTTTTTGAAAGAAACTACCAAATTTCATGAAAAACTTCGTCTGCATTTTTATCCGAAAATATTTAAAAATGAAGCCGTTAATCAACAAAATTGGGAGAATTATAAAGTTGAAACATTTAAAGATTCGACTGAAATCAGTTTCTTAAAAGCGTTCTTACCTTTATTGCTTTTCATTTTAGTATTGATTGGTTTTGGATGGCGGAATTTTAATCGTCTGGCTGTATAATTTTTACTGCAAAGTTTTTTTTACCGCAAAGACACAAAGTTTTACGCAAAGTTCGCAAAGGTTTTTAAAGCTTTAAGACTAAACTTTTTATGAAAGTTCGCAAAGTTTTCCACACAAAGCTTTGCGAACTTTTGCATTCCTATAAAACCCAGCATATCAAAAAACCTTGCGCTCTTTGCGGTAAAATCAACACAATGAATTTCAATCTGCATTTTAAATTTATTTAGCCACAGATTTCACAGATTTAAATCATTTTAATACTTTAATCTGTAGCAAAAAAATTTCACAAAGTTTTTCACACAAAGCTTTGCGAACTTTTGCATTCCTATAAAACCCAGCATGTCAAAAAAACCTTGCGTTCTTTGCGTTAAAATCGCTCCAATACAGTACACCTACAGTCGAAACTAAACCTATTCTGAATAAAATTTCTTCAAACATTCATTAATTTTATTTTATTTAGAATTAATATAAATAAACTTTTATATTTGCCGCTTTCTTAGCAGGTACAAGTAGTTTTTAAAATTTACTTAATATTGCTTTTCAAAGTAAATTTCGTTTAATGAACCAAAATAACAGTTTCGAATTAGATCTTTTCCATTCCTTTAAGGAAGGCGACGAGACTGCTTATACTTTTTTTTACGACAAATACTTTAAGAGAATCCAATCTTTCAGCGTTCAGTTTATTTATGATCAGGACGAAGCTGAAAATCTCGCTCAGGAAGCCCTACTACACTTATGGCAAAACAAAGAAAATGTTGAATCTCTAGGTGGAGTTCAGGCTTTCTTGTTTACCTACGCCAAATCGAAATGCCTGAATTTAATTCGTCACAATAAAGTGAAAGATAAATTCAAGAATGACCTCCTTAACCACAAAGAAAGAGAATTGGATATTGAAGTTTTAAATTCTCTTCAATTTGACACTCTGGAATTAACAGAATTAGAACGCATTATTCAGGAATCCATCAGCGAACTGCCTCCAAAAACCCGCGAAGTCTTTATTAAAAAACGCTTCGAGAATAAAAAAAATGCCGAAATCGCCGAAGAAATGGAAGTGACTATAAAAGCCGTAGAAGCCCATATGACAAAGGCTTTGAAGATTTTAAAGACCAAATTATCCGATTATTTATTTTTAATTTTTATCCTTATTTATAATAATTAAGAATAAAAGGTAGGGTATTTTAATTCTGAAGTGTACTAACAATAGCGAGAAGTTTAAAAACGCATTTATGACATCGGAACTCATTTATAAATACTTATCTAATGAAGCTTCAGAACAAGAAGTACAGCAACTTTTTGATTGGATTGACGCCTCAGAAGAAAACAAAAAGCAATTTATATCTTTAAAAAAGACATGGACCTTAACAGCGCTTTCCGGAACTATTTCACGTGAAGTTCCGGTTGTTGCATTACAACCAAAAAATAAAATAAGAACGTATTTTAAATACGCGGCCATTCTTGTTGTTTTATTTGGTTTAGGAAAACTAGCTTTTTATTTTAATGAAAGAACAGCTGTTTCAAAAGAAATTGTTCTGGAATTAGGCGATGGCCGTTTGGAATTTTTTACCGAAAAGAATCTGAATACATTGGTGAATGATAAAGGCGAACTGGTTGCCAGAAAATTCCCTGATCAGATTGTTTATTTCGGAAAAGTTCAGGATAAAGACGTTTTATACAATACCTTAAAAATTCCGTACGGAAAAACTTTTAAACTTAAACTTTCAGACGGTACCCTTGTAAGTTTAAATTCAGGAACTACTTTACGATATCCGGAGCAATTTGGTATAAACGGAAATAGAAATGTTTATTTAGCCGGTGAAGCATTTTTTGAAGTTGCTAAAGACAAGCAGCATCCGTTTATTGTACATTCAGATCAGGTTGAAATTGAAGTTCTTGGAACTCGCTTCAATGTAAGTGCTTATCCTGAAGACAAAACCGTGAGCAGTGTTTTGGTTGAAGGAAGCATTAAAATGTCTGAAAAAGAAAATCCTTTAAATACCGTTTTGCTAAAGCCTTCCCAAATGGCTATATGGCAGAATCAGTCTAAGAAAATTACAACGAAAAGCGTTGATACTTCTTTTTACGAAGCCTGGACACAAGGTGAACTTGCCTTCAACAATACCCCATTTTCTACGATTACAAAAATAATTGAGCGCACCTACGACGTTGAAATCATCAACGAAAATGCTGTTTTGGCCAAACAGAATTTTACCGGCTCAATTAAAATCAGTGAGTCTAGTGTCGAGAACATTTTAGATCTTCTAAAACGTGACACGCCTTTTAATTATTCTATTGAACAAAAAACAATTACCATTACACCTATTTTCCATAACTAAATAAAACATGACTTTAATGATACCCAATAACTTAAGAAAAATTCTGTTTTTCTTAGCCCTCCTTATATCCAGTTTTAAAGGTTTTGCGCAAAACAAAACCATTACTTTACATGTCAAAAACAAACCTATAAGCCAAATTATCAAATCGATTGAAGCGCAGACTGATTTTAGAATCATTTATAACGCTAAAAAAATAGATGCAGAACAGTTAGCGGATATTGATGTAGAGAATGCAACTTTAGAAATGACTTTAAAAAAGTTACTAAAAGGCACAAACATCTCCTATTACATTCAGAAAAAGCAAGTTTTATTAACCGATGCTACACCTGTCGAAAAATCCACTTCGGATGTTCAGGAAACGGAACGAATTATAAAAGGAACCGTTTACAGCGCAAACGACAGACAGCCTCTTCCCGGAGCAACAATCCGCATTAAAGGAACCGGAATGGGCGCTATAACTGACTATAACGGAAAGTTTGCTTATGAACTAAAAGGAAATAACATCAAAGATCAGATTCTTGAAGTTGGTTTCTTAGGAATGGAAACCCAAACACAAATAGCTGGTTACAAAAAAGATTTTGTTTTTTATCTTCAGGAAGTTACTGATGAGCTGAATCCTGTTGTAATTACATCTTCTTATGGTACAACAAAACTAAAAGAAGAAATTGTGGGAAGTATTTCGACTTTACAAGCCAAAGATATTGCGGTAGAACAAGCTTCTGAAAGTTTTGATAAAATGATCACAGGACAAATTGCAGGGGTTATGGTTGAAAATACATCTGGAGTTGGAGGTCCGGTTAAGATTAATGTACGTGGTCAGGGAACATTATCATCTTTAACAGGCGCAATTACAGGAACTTCTTCACAACCATTAATAATTGTTGATGGTGTTGTGATGAGTGAAGAATTTGCAATTGATAGCGCCGATTTTGATGGAAGAGGAGATGCTGTTGAAAATTTAGGCAATCCGTTAATGAAAATTGCTCCGGAAAATATAGAAACTATTTCTGTTTTAAAAGATGCCGCAGCAGTAGGTATTTACGGTGCTGACGGAGCAAATGGCGTTATCTTAATTACAACTAAAAAAGGAAAAAAAGGAAAAACGCAATTTGGTTTCTCCAATCAGCTGGGAATTTCATCTGCAATCAACAGAATTAAATATCTAAACGGTGAGCAATTTACCGAGCTTAGAAATGAGTACCAAAAAAATACCACAACAAGTTATGTACCTATTGCTTACAATGGAATTAATACAGATTGGTTTGAGATTTTGAACAGAGCCGGAATTTTTAATAAATATAATTTTAATGTTTCTGGTTCCACTTCTAAATTTTCATACAGAACAAATGTTAGTTATTTAAAAATTGACGAACCTCAATTGGGTAATGATACTAAACAGTTAAACGCAGGAATCAATTTGGGGTATAACTCAGGTAAATGGAGCGCAAATTTAATGCTGAACCCAAGTTATGTACAAAAAAACAATCCAAATATCTTTGCTTCTTTTGCTTATTTACCCACTCTCGCTGCTTACAATGCAGATGGCTCTTATGCCGATTTAGGAGCAAGTGGTATTACAAGAGGAAATCCGCTTGCTGCTATCGAACAAAATAAAAATCAAGCAGAAACTTTTGGAATTTTTGGAAGTTTAAACTTATCGTATCAATTAAGTAAAGCGGTTAAGTTTTCTACTCTTTTCGGAATAGATTACACAGACAAAGAGCAAGATCGATACTTTTCCGGAGCTAACGAAAGCGGTCAGTTTGGTGGCACTTTTAACCTGGACGGGATTGCATATCCTGCATGGGGGCGAAGACTTCTAAATCAAAGAAATTCTACCAAATGGAACTGGCAGGGACAAGTTTTATTTAATAAGCAATTAAATGAAAACCATGAAATTGATGGTATTGCAGGTTTTGAATTATCTGAAGATAAAACAGATTTTAATTATAAATCCGGCGTAGGGTTTGTTAATCCAAATCTAATCAACAAAATATCAGATGCTAATAATCAAACTTTTAGAAGTGAAATAAGTTACAATTCCAGAGTTTCATTCTTATCTCAAGTAAACTACAACTTTAAGAAACGTTATTACATTCTAGCCAATTTAAGACGTGACGAAAGTTCTGTTTTTGGAGATGATACTAATGTTGCTTTAAACGGAGGTGCAGGTTTAAGCTGGATTACCAGTAATGAAAATTTCTTACAGTCAAGTTCCTGGATTGATTTCTTAAAATTTAAAGTAAGTTACGGTTCGACCGGAAACTCCCGAATTGGTTCTTACAGATCTAAAGGTATATACAATGTTAGACAAAACGGTTATAACGGTTATATCGAAGCCACTACACTTGAAGCTCCAAACGGTCATTTAAGCTGGGAGAAAAACACCAAATTTAATGTCGGATTTGATTTTAATATCTTCAAAAGAATTGAATTAACTCTGGAGTATTATTATGACAATAAAAGTGATTTGATTACAACAAGAGATGTTCCAACAGAAACGGGATATGGCTTTGTACAATTAAATGCTTCAAGCATGTACAACAAAGGTTTTGAGCTTACTACCAGAATTAAATGGATAAAGAGCGAACCTTTTAAATGGACAACAACATTTAATATTTCTACTGTAGATAGTAAAGTAACTGAATTAAAAGGTTTAGGAAGTGATTATGCATTAGGAAATATCGCTTTGGCACAAAAAGTAGGTTACAGCACAACTACTTTATGGGGAGTAAAATGGGTTGGTGTTGATCCTGCAACGGGAAGAGATCTTGTACAAAAAGATGGGCAGATTTACGATACTAAATCTTATAATGATAGTCATACCATTGCGGACTGGGAACCTATTGGAGACACACAGGCAGATGCTTACGGAGGTTTTTATAACAACTTTACCTTTTATAATAACCTGACATTGTCTGTTAGAGGAGACTTTCAATTGGGAGGTGATGTATTTATCTCTGATGTATATATTGACAAATATTCTAATACTTTCAATAGAAATTTATCTGTAAATGTTGCAGATCGTTGGAGAAATCCCGGAGATATTGTTTCTCAGCCTGCTGCTACGGCTGCTCCTATTATTCCAAACTTAAGCAAATATGTTTATGATGGAACTTATATGAGAATCAGCAATATCAACCTAAGTTATAAAGTACCGTTAAAAAATACTTTTTTGGATACTCTTTATGTTTTTGCAGATGCTTCTAATGTGGCATATTGGTACAAATCAAAAAGTCCGAAAGGAATGAACGGAATACGAGAATACAGTTTTATCTATCCTCAGGCAAGAACAATCTCGCTTGGAGTTAATGCAAAATTTTAACGAAATGAAATATTTAAAATACATCCCATTATTTTTCCTGATTTTTTCATTACAAAGCTGTAGTGATTTTTTGGAGCAGGAACCAGGAACAAAAACTTCTATTGATGAGTTATTGCAAAATAAACAAGGAGTAATTACTGCTCTAACCGGACTTTATTCAGAAGTTGAAGCCAATGTAAGAAGTGATCGTTATGCAGTTTATGCTGATTTACAGGGAGGAAATATAAAATTTACACCTTCGGTTTCAGGTTCAAGACTGGTTGTACCATTTAGAAATGTGGCAAAAGTTTACAATTTTGATGACTTAGCACAAACTAGCGATTACCTGTCATTTTATGATGACAGTTATGATATAATTAATCAGGCAAACTTAATTTTAGAATATACCCCTTTATTAAAAGATGCTACCGAAGCGGAAAAAAAGCAACTGATGGCAGAGGCTCAAACGATTAGAGCTTACGCACATTTTCTTGTTGCACTCGTTTACAGCCAGGATTACAGCTACACTCCAGATGCTTCTCACTTAGGAATTGTGTATAACACTAAATCAATCAAGGCCGGAATTCAGTATCCGGCAAGAGAGACTGTTGCTAATACATATAATTTAATCATAAATGATTTGAAAGAGGCTATTCCTAATTATTCAACTTTGGTACTTGGTGGTCCTGAATATTCTTATTTTAATGTTAATAGTGCTAAGGCGTTACTTGCCAGAGTTTATTTGAACAAAAATGACTGGACAAATGCATACGAAACAGCAAATGATGTCATTACAAATTCGGGTGTTCAATTGGTTACCAAAGAAAATTATCTTGCAGAATGGGAAAAACCAAATCTTCCTATATCTGAAATTTTATTAGAATTTTCGGTTCCAAAAGATTCTGAAGGTGCGGTTGGAACATCAATGGCAAATAATTTTGGATACACTTCTGCATCTATTTATGGTAGCTATGTTGCTTCAGATGACATCATCAATCTTTATGAAAATACAGATATAAGAAAACAATTATTTCTTACACAATCATTATCAACTTCTGTAAACGGATTAACTATTCCTGTAAATTATAATTTTACTAAAAAATTCCAGAACAACGCTGGCTATGTCGCTTTCAGACTTAGTGAAATGTATTTAATTCGTGCAGAAGCCGCTTTAGAAACAAACAGAGCAGCTATTGCAATGGCAGATATTAATACAATTAGAGCCCGTGCCAATGCAACTTTATTGACTAGCACAGCCAATCTTAAAGAAAATATTCTTTTGGAAAGAAGAAAAGAGCTTTGTTTTGAAGGACATTTATTTTTTGACCTTAAGCGCAATCATAAGAATGTTTCGAGAAATGAAGGCTGTATTTCCACTGTCTGCGGTATCTCCTATCCTTCTTTAAAATTTGTGCTTCCAATCCCAACCTATAACACTAATGCTAACCCTAATTTAAAACAAAATGACTCGTATTAAGATATTAAGTATATTGTTTATTGGAGTATTATTAACTTCATGCTCAAAAGAAGATTATAGACTTGGTTCTGAAATCGATCCTTATTTACGATTTAACTTTTTGGCAAACAGCAATAATGTTCCATTAGAATACCCAGCTGTAAACGGAAGTTTGACTCCTAAGTCAAATTATGTAAATACTTCGATAAAAACGTTGAAAATACCAGTCGCTCTAACAACCCGTAATTTAAACAATACAGTTACAGCCAATTTTAGTGCAGTTTCATCAACCGGAGATACAGAAAGTTTTACAGTAAATCCTGTAAATCAGCTAACTTTTCAGGGAACTAAACTGACCGATACTATTGCTGTTTCTTTTGATAAAAGATGGACAGCAAATCAAAGCATTACTTTAAAATTAGAAACGGTCTCAGATCCTGAAGTTCATATTGGAAATCGAAACACACAATATCCAAACGATACTTTTAAAATTGACTTGGCAGCGATTACAACCAATTATACTTTTCCAACAAACCAAATTCTTGTAAAAGGCGAAGTTGGTGAAACAGTTGATTTTAAAGTAAATTTCCCTAACGGATTTTTTCCTTCTGAAATTGAAAAAGCTTCTATTTTTAAATTTCAAAATGGATTTGAATATTCCTTAACTCACGATGATTATGGAGATAACAGAAGTTCTATAACTTATCATTTGACGCTTTTAGAAGACATCCAGAATGATGATGCCCGTTTTGAATCAAAAATTACATTGGTAAATATTCCAAATTATAATGCTACCGGAACTATCGCTTTAACCATTGTAAAACCAATAAAAACGTCAAGAGATATTCAGGCATATCCAGCATCAAAATTTACGGATCCTACAAATGCCTTTTATTTGACTTATGGTGAACATTGGTTTAACAATAACACAAACTGTGCATGGATGACTTTCAACGCTTTAACTTTCCCGGTTGTTGTAACAAAAGATGATCCAAATGCTATTCTTTACAGCGATAAAGGAACAACAAATCCAAATGATGATGTGTATCATGATGCTTTCAAAATTGGTTTCAATGTTGCCACTGGAACCAATACAGTAAATTCTTTTGGTTTAAAAAGATGGTTTTCTAACGAAAGTAATTCGGCTGCCGTATCTCCAGGATTTAATATTACATCTGCCCTAGAGTTTTTCCCTGCAAACGGAAACAGTAAAACTCAGGGAACTGTTTTGGTAATTCCACAAGACATAACAATCGGATCTAGCGCCACAAACACGTATCAGATTGCGATTTCAGGTGATGGAACATACAAAGAAATAAGTGCCGGTTTATATGAAATTTCATTTGAATTAAAACTAACCAATGATAAACTGTTTGGAGGAACAGTTTCTACACAATATAGAATGTATAACAATAGAACTTATCCAAAGCCAGCTGCTTTAAGCATTCCGTGTCCTAAAGAAGTTTCGCTTTAAATTTAGTGTTCAGTGATCAGAATTTAGTATTCAGTCGCAGTTTTCAGAACACTGGTAATCTTTAACTTTTCAAGCTTTGTCAAAGTTTTAAACTTTGACAAAGCTTTTGGAGTGTAAAAAGGTTTCAAGTTTCAGGTTTCAAGTCGCAACTGAACGTGAAACCTGAAACCTGAAACAAACAAATCAAAAAAACAAAAACAAAAAAACAAAAAGAATTGAAAAAACTAATCTTCCCACTCCTATTCCTGTTAGGATTCTCGGCTTATAAGACAGCCGAAGGTCCTGATTATAATGATATTCAGGAATTACGAAAATTGTATTCCGGCGGAGATTCCTCAAAATGGCCTGCTGCGGAATTACATGAAAGTATTGATAAATCTAAATTTCAGGATATTGGTGTACTTCCTGCTGTGCCATATCCTGCTTATAATCCCTATTCAAAAGAAAAAGAGAGTTTGGGAAAAATCTTGTTTTTTGATCCCAGATTATCACGAAGCGGCCAAATTGCATGCGCTTCCTGTCACAATCCGGAATTGGGCTGGACAGATAATTTGACACGTTCGTTTGGGCACGATCGCCAGACGGGAAAACGAAATTCGATGACGATTTTAAATTCGGCGTATGCCACTTCCCTATTTTGGGATGGACGTGCTTCCAGTCTTGAAGATCAGGCACAGTTTCCCGTTGCAGATCCTTTAGAAATGAATGAAAAGCTGACGATTGCCGTTGATAAAATTGCTAAGATTAAAGGTTATAATTCTTTATTTACAGCTGCTTTTGGCGATAAAAAAGTGACTTTAGAACGAATACAATACGCCATTGCAACTTTCGAAAGATCGATCAACAGTCCAAAAAGTAAATTTGACCAGTTTGTAAGCGGAAAATCAGAGATTTATACCGATCAACAAGTAAAAGGTCTTCATTTGTTTAGAACTAAAGCGCAATGCATCAACTGTCATAATACACCATATTTCAGTGATAATCAGTTTCATAATGACGGACAGACTTTATTCGGAACCAAAAACGAAGATTTCGGACGTTATAATGTTACTAAAGACGTAAAAGATATTGGGAAATTTAGAACGCCGACACTTCGCGAAGTGGTAAATACAAAACCTTGGATGCATCATGGGCATTTCCCAACTCTATTGGATGTTGTGGAATTATACAATTTAGGAAATCCATCTCCTGTTCAGAAAAAATATCTTGGAACAGCAAGAGATTCTTTAATTCCAAAATCAGATCCGATGCTAAAAAAATTGAATTTAAGTAAGGAAGAAATGGGCGATTTATTAGCATTTATTGAAACTTTAAGCACTCCGACAAGAAGAATCATTTATCCAGAAATGCCGAAGTAAAATATAAACCGAATTAAATCAATTATTTATGGAAAAATTAGCAGATAAATTCACAGTCAGTTTATACTTATATCAGATCGCTTTTTTATTGCATATAATCTTGACAGCCCTAACTGTTTATTATGTTTTAAAGAATAAAGACAAGTTTAGAAATCCTTATTTATTAATCGTTTTTTCATTTTTATTCCCTTTTATTGTTTCGGTGCCACTGGTATTTTCTTTAGCAAAAAAGAAAGTCATTTTATAGAATTATTAATTTGAATATCTCATTATGAAATCATTACACCTTATCATTGTTCTTTTTTTAATTTGCAACACTTCGTTTTCACAAGAAATAACCAAAGAAATGCTTGAAAAAAGAGATGCAAAAATTGATTCTCTCAGAAAGATTGATTTTTTAAATTATAATTACAAATACCTTGATAAAAATTTTAAGATTAAAATCCCCAAAGAGATTTACGAAAAAACGGTTATTGATTACAAATTCTATCCTGAAAGAATAAATAAATACAAAGACTCACTTGGAGTCGTTTTGATGGCCGAGTTTAAAGATTGGGATGCTGTGAGAATTTCAGAAAACAGAATCAATTATCAGTGGAAAAGAGTTGGTCATCATATCTGGATGAGCGAAAATGAGGTTTTGGAATTAGCAAAAAAGTTGAATGTAAAAATGCCTTATAGGCTTCAGGAACTTTTTCAAAATAATGATCCGAAAGTAGCATCTGAAATTCAAGAGCTTAGAAATAAATTGTTCTTAAAATTTAAAAAAGAAGAACTTAACACTATGCCTTCAAAACAATTGTTGTTATTTGCTTTCACTAATAATCCAGAGATTATAGAACTTAAAAATAATTATCATAAACAAAAAGCTAAAAAAAACTGATTTGTATTTTGCCCCAACAATTTTGCAAATCTTATAAGCTCTTTTCATTTTTGAAAAGGGCTTTTTTATTTATAAAGAACAATTCTTCAATACTTTTTCATTATACTTTTATTGAAGCTTAGAATACTCTAACAATCCCAAGAAAGACTTCATTTTTTAAATTTGTTTAAAACAAGCAGAAGCATTAATTCTTCTAAAAAAAATAAGCATTATGAAATTAGAAAAAATCCAAATTCAGACCAGCAATATTCAAAAAACAACTGCTTTTTATCAAGACATCCTGGAACTTTCTATTATAGAAAAAACGACCAATTCTGTTAGTATAAAGGCAGGAAATTCCATTTTAAAATTCATTGAAGAACCGGGCTTCAAATCTATTTATCATTTTGCCTTTAATATCCCCGAAAACAAACTGGCTGAAGCAATTCAATGGTGTCGTAACAAAACCGATTTAATTGTAATTGAAAATCAAAATGTCATAACGAATTTTGAGAACTGGAATGCACATGCTATCTATTTTTATGATAACAACGGTAATTTATTAGAGTTCATTGCCAGACATGATTTGCATAATTCGGAAACAGAAACATTCAGTTCTAAATCTATTTTAAATATAAGCGAAATCGGAATTGTAAATGAAAATCCGTTGGAATTAGGAAATGAATTGATCTCTAAATATGATTTAAACTTTTTCTCTAAAAATACAAATAGTGAAGCTTTTGCTGCAATTGGCGACGATGAAGGTTTATTGATTATGGTAAGACCCAATCGAAATTGGTATCCGACCCAAACACCTTCTGAGAGTAATAAAACAGAGATTAGCTTAGAAAATAACGGAAGTGTTGTTTATCTTCAATTTTAAAATTTCTTATTTTTATAAAAAACCTCATCCTCGTTAAATAAATAATTAAAAAAATACTTAAAATGCCATTTGTACGTATTAGTCTGCCGAAAAAACTTTCGCTGGAAACCAAAAACAATATTTCAGAATCCATTCATCAGTCTTTAATTCAGGAATTTAATATTCCCGCAGCCGATTATTTTCATGTGATTGAAGAACTGGAAGCCCACCAGATAAAATATCCTGAAAGTTATCTGGAAATTTCACATTCAGATGAGATTATTTATGTTCAAATAACGGCAGGACAAGGAAGAACTCTGGAGCAAAAGAAGAGATTATATCATCAAATTGCGACAAGGATTGCTTCAACTACTTCAATTTTAATCAATAATGTTATTATTATTCTGTTGGAGAATAATGGCCTTGAAAATTGGTCTTTTGGAAATGGCGAAATTCAGGAGCAGAAACATTTGAAAAAGTAAATCAAATTGGATAAAGTAAAGCGCAATTCATTTATTTGAATTGGGCTTTCTTATTTTTTAAACTAAAACTTCATTTTCTGAATTCTAACCGCATTCAAAATCGCCAACAACGCCACACCAACATCCGCAAAAACAGCTTCCCACATTGTGGCAAGTCCTCCAGCGCCAAGAATTAAAACAAAAGCTTTGACAACAAAAGCCAAAGTAATATTTTGCCACACGATTTTTTTGGTTTGTTTTCCAATATTAATCGCCATTGCAATTTTGCTTGGTTTATCGTCCTGAATGACAACGTCGGCAGTTTCGATTGCAGCATCGCTTCCTAAACCTCCCATTGCAATTCCGACGGTACTTAAGGCAATTACCGGTGCATCGTTTACACCATCGCCCACAAAAGCAATAGTTTCGTTCTGCGCTTTAATTTCGTTTACTTTATTGACTTTATCTTCAGGAAGTAAATCTCCAAACGCTTTTGTGATTCCGAGTTTATCAGCTACAAACTGAACGACATTTGTTTTATCACCACTTAACATGGTCAGTTTTACACCTAAAGATTTTAGTTTAGCAACTGTTTCTTTAGCATCTTCTTTAATTTCATCTGCAATGGTTAAATAACCCGCAAACTTTCCATCGTACGCAATAGCAATTGTAGTATAAACTATTGTTGAAGGATCAATATCATATGAAATATTGAATTTATCAAGCAATTTGAAGTTGCCAACAAACAGTTCTTTTTCATTAAAAACAGCTTTTAATCCATGCCCTGAAATTTCTTCTACATTTTTTAATTCAATAGAAGGATCAATTGCCCCTACATGATTATGAATTGCAGTGGCAACAGGGTGTGTACTTCTGCTTTCTAAAGCATTAACCAATTTTAGAATCTCATCTTTATCAAATTCGGGTTTTATAATAACTTCCTGAACCTTAAAAACTCCTTCTGTCATAGTTCCTGTTTTGTCGACCACAACATTCTGAATTGTAGAAATACTGTCCAAAAAATTACTACCCTTAAACAAAATACCATTTTTACTGGCAGCACCTATTCCACCAAAATAACCTAACGGAATACTAATAACCAATGCGCAAGGACAAGAAATTACCAGAAAAACCAAAGCTCTGTAGAGCCAGTCTGAAAAAACATAATTATCGACAAAAAGCATCGGTACCAAACAAATAGCAATTGCCAGATATACCACAATTGGTGTATAAATTTTAGCAAATTTTCGAATGAACAATTCTGCAGGTGCTTTTTTGGTCGTGGCATTTTGAACCAATTCCAAAATTTTAGACAATTTACTGTCGTTATAAGCAGTAGTAACTTTTACTTCTGCGATGGTGTTTCCATTTATCATTCCGGCCAAAACGGTTTCCCCTTTTTTCTTGGTGTCAGGTTTACTTTCCCCCGTTAAAGCCGCGGTATTAAACGAAGCAGAATCTGATAATAATTCGCCATCCAAAGCTAGTTTTTCTCCTGCCTTAAGCTGTACAATTGCTCCAATCTGAACGTCTTTTGCCTTAGCTTTTACAGCAATATTATTTTCCAGAATATTTACCTCATCCGGACGTTGATCCAGTAATCCTTTGATACTCGATTTCGCTCTGCTGACTGCCATTCCCTGAAAGGTTTCGCCAATAGTATAAAACAGCATAACAGCAACTCCTTCCGGATATTCTCCAATCGCAAATGCACCGATTGTGGCAATACACATTAAGAAAAACTCAGAGAAAACATCGCCTTTTACAATACTTTCATAAGCTTCTTTTAAAACAGGTAAACCAACAGGAAGATACGCAATTGCATACCAAGCAATTCTAACAATTCCAGTAAACCAATTTTGAGGAAAATAATTATCAAAAGCAATTCCGATTAACAGTAAAACAAAGGATATTATAGACGGCAGAAACAGTTGAAACAAACTGCCTTCTGTATTGTGTTCGTGATCATGTCCTTCGTGGTCATGTCCGTCACTTTCTGTATGCACAGGTTCATCATGTGAACAGCAACAGGATGGTTTGGGTTTATTTTTTATATTTTTTACTTCTTTATCTTGATGTATCATGGGAAAGTTTCAAGTTTTGTTTGTTTCAAGTTACAAGTTTAAACTTTATTTAAATATGCTCTAAATTTAAGCATTTTGTGGTAAAGTTTATTGCCAGAAAGACACCAAGACCCTAAGTTTTTTTTAAGTTAGATTGAAGGTTTCTCGCAAAGTCGCAGAGGCGCAAAATTTTTTCTCATTTTATGTCATCTTGACACCGGAGAAATGAGAAATATTTCGTTTATTCTGTATGTAAAAAACTTTGTGCCTTCGTGTCTTTGCGAGATTCTTTTACTAAAATTTATAAAAAAAACTTAGAGTCTCAGCGTCTTCGTGGCAAAACCACTTCTTAATGAGTATGTTCCCCTCCGCCTTTCATCGCAGACAATAAATAGAAAGCGCCTTTAGTAACTATTTTAGCATTAGAATCAATCTTCTCTATAAACTTAATTTCAGTAAAACCTAAATCCGTTGTTCCAGGCATTACTTCAACTGCTTTAAAGTGAATTTCTTTTTCGTGAGCTTCTTCTTTTTCGTCTGCTTCATGTTCGTGTTTTTCCTCGGCATGTCTTTCTTCCTGAACAAAAACAAAGTATTTATCGGCATTTTTGACCACGGCATCTTTTGGAAGTGCCGGAACTGTTGCATTGGTGATATTAATATTTGCAGAAACATACATTCCCGGAATCAGACCTTTGGCATCGGCTGGATCAATTTTGGCGTGTACTGCAACGGTTTTACTTTCATTAGAAAATGATTTATTGATTCCGAAAATCTTTCCTTTAATCGATTTATTGGATTGATTTGTAAGAACAAAATCAATTACCTGACCTACAGAAATAGAACCTAAATCTTTTTCATATACATTCAAATCCAAATGCATCTGACTGTTGTCTACCACTTCAAACAAAGAAACTCCTGTATTGGCAAAAGCACCTTTGGCAATATTAATTTTCCCTACATAACCGTTTATTGGTGCAACAATAGGAACTAAAGACGAACTTCCTTTTGCTCCAACATGCAGTGCATCTAATTTGTTTTTTGCTGCCTGAGCACGGGCTCTTTCCGCCGCCAATTTGGCTTTTACTTCCTGAAATATCTTTCTTGGATTTACATTTTCGTCGCTTAATGTTTTTTGACGGTTGTATTCTAATTGCAAATATTCAACATTAGCCGTTGCCGACTGATATTCTTCCTGCATTTCGATTACTTCCAGATTTTGAATTGTTGCCAAAACTTTTCCTTTGTTTACATAAGTTCCTTCCAAAACAAATATATCCTTTACTGTACCTCCAATTAAAGTCGAAACCTCAGCTGAATTTTGAGGAGGAACTGTAGTATAACCATTGGCTTTAATGACTTTGTTGAGATTTCTGTCTTCTACAAATCCTGTTTCAATTCCTACGGTTTTGTATTGCGATTCTGTTAAAGCAACTTCTGTACTTGACTTTTCTTCTTCTTTGGGTTCTTCAGTTTTCTTTTCATTACAGCTTGTTAAAGTAACCGCAAGGCACGCAAAGATAAAGCGCAGGGCACGCAAGGAAATCAAACTTTGCTCCCGATAGCTATCGGGATTGCGCTTTACCTTAGCGTTCTTTGCGGTTAAATCTCTACTACTAAATATATTTTTCATGATTAATTGTTTTTGATGGTTGGGAATTGGAGTTCGATGGCACTTTGATTGTAGTTGTGAGTAGCTTCTGCATATTGTTTTTTAATATCAATTGCCTGATTCAAAAAACTGATGTATGACCAATAACTCATATCGCCATTGGCATAGCTTTTCTGTGCTGTTTCTATAATTTGATTTGCATATTGCACTCCTTCGTTTTGATAATAATCCAGGTTTTTCTGCTGTTTTTTGAAGTTGTTTTGCAATTCTTCTTTTTGCAGATTTAAGATCATTTTATTTTTATCTAAAGCCAGCTGCGATTGCGAAATACCAATTTCTGCCGCTTTGGCTTTCGTTGTATTCACTCCTCCAAACAACGGAATCTGTAATCCTGCCGTAAATCCTTGAAACAACGATTCGGTATTTATTGTTTGGGCAAAATAGCCTAAACCAACTTTTGGTGTCCGCAACGCTTTGAATGTTCTTGCCTCTTTCTGATAAACCGAAACCTGCTGTTGATAAAGCTCAGTTATCAAATTCTCTGCTTTCGAGTTTTGTTGATTTTGGACCAAAACATATTGCAATGCTGTGTTTTGATCTGGAACAATATTCTCATTGGTCTGAATAAAAAACTGAAGCTGTTTTTGATAAATTGCTAAATCATAATTTAATTGTTCTTTCTGTGTTTCAATTTCTTTGACTTTTGCTTTCGCAGAAATCACTTCGATATTCCCACTTTCTCCTGTTTTGAATCGGAGCTCGGCATTCTTTAAAAATTTAGTGTAAATATCATTCAGTTCCGAGTTTAATTTCTGGATCGAAACGCCGTACAGATATTGGTAATAGGCTAATGTTACCGCTTTTTCTATTTCATAAGATGATAAAGCTTTTCTTTTTTCGGCCAATTTTGCCAATTCTTCTTGTAATTGTCTGTTGGCTTTTGTGATATTGCCTAACGGAAAAAACTGCTGTACGGAAACATTATGATCAAAATCGACACTATTGAACTGACCGCCCTGATACTGCACCTGAAGTGGATCGGGCTGGAAAGCGGCTTTTTTGAGAACAGTTTGTTTCTCGATTTCTTTATCGGCTATTTTTAAGTCGATGTTGTTTGATTTGGCTAATTCTATTGCTTTTTCTAACGATATTTTGGTTTGTGCAAATGTTGTTGTGGTTGCCAATAGGAATATGCTTAACCATAAAACTTTATTTGCCAATAGGATTTCACTTAACCGCAAAGTTCGCAAAGGAAGCGCGAAGTTCGCAAAGGTTAACTTTCTTGATTTATATAATAATTTTTTCATTTTCTTTTAAATTTTATCTCTCGCAGATTTGGCAGATTGAGCAGATTTTTTTGATTCTTTCTAAATCATCTGCCAGATCTGCCAAATCTGCGAGAGAAATTTATTTTCTACACGCAGTAAAATATTATCTAATGTTCTCATTTTCTAATTTTCTAATTAGATCTTTGCGGTTAAACTTCTCCAGCATTAAATACAAAATCGGTAAAACGATTAAGGTTAATAAAGTGGCTGAGACTAAACCGCCGATTACTACGGTTGCTAGAGGTTTTTGTACTTCTGCCCCGCCGCTTGTAGATAATGCCATTGGCAAAAATCCTAATGAAGCAACAGCAGCTGTCATTAAAACCGGACGCAATCTCGTTTTGGTTCCGATAATGATTCTTTGAAACGGATCTGAAACTCCTTCCGTTTTCAATTGATTGAAATAAGAAATCAATACAATTCCGTTGAGAACTGCAATTCCGAACAGCGCGATAAATCCAATTCCTGCCGAAATACTAAACGGCATTCCTCTCAGCGAAAGCGCAAAAACACCCCCAATCGCCGATAACGGAATCGCTGTAAAAATTAGCAATGCTTGTTTGACGCTTTTGAAAGTAAAATACAATAAGACCAAAATCAGTCCTAACGCAATTGGCAAAGCAACCGAAAGTCTTTTGGAAGCTTCAATTAAATTTTCAAACTGTCCGCCGTACGTCACATAATAGCCCGCCGGAAGTTTAAAACTTTGATCCAGTTTTTGCTGAATTTCTTCCACCACACTTTTAATATCTCTTCCGCGGACATTTAAACCAACAGTGATTCTACGTTTTCCGTCTTCGCGGATGACCTGCACCGGACCTTGTTCGTAATCCACAGAAGCTACTTGCGAAAGCGGTACCTGCTGACCATTTGGAAGCGGAATAAACAAATTGCTTACATCGGTAATATCAGCACGATTGTTTTCATCCATTCTTACAACAACATCAAACCTTTTGCTTTCGTCATAAATTTTTCCGGCACTTTCTCCGGCAAATGATGAACGGATAATTTGATTGATATCGGAAATATTCAATCCGTAAAGGGCGATTTTGTCGTAATCGTATTTAACTGTAATCTGTGGTAAACCTGTGACTTTATCGGCTTTTAAATCTCCGATGCCATCGATTCCTTTTATTTTTGAAATTAATTCTGTCGCTTTGGCGTCCAGGATTTCCAAATCGTCACCAAAAATTTTAATAGCAATATCAGACCGGCTTCCTGTCATTAATTCGTTAAAACGCATTTGAATAGGTTGAGAAATCTCAATATTGGCTCCTGGAATTACTTCCATTTCTTCTTTCATGGCGTTGGCCAATTCTTCCCAATTGTGATATTTGCCTTTCCATTCTTTTTTGTCTTTGAGAACAATAATCAAATCCCCGCTTTCAATTGGCATTGGATCGGTTGGGATTTCGCCGCTTCCTATTTTGGTTACAATCGTTTTAATTTCTGGGAATTTCGCTTTTAAAATCTGTTCGTATTTCGTCGTAGTTTCGACCATCTGCGAAAGCGAACTTCCCGTCATAATTGTAGCGTTGATAGCTAAATCGCCTTCTTCAATGGTTGGAATGAATTCGCCTCCCATATTTTGAAAAATAATAAAAGCCAAAGCAAATAATCCGATTGCAGCTGCAAGTACAACTTTTTTAAACGCTAAAGCTTTATTCAACAAAGGCGTGTATTTGCCTTCAAGCCATGCAATCATTCGATCGCTAAAGTTTTCTTTGTGTTCTGTTTTTTTGGAAAGAAACATAGCACTCATCATTGGAATATAAGTCAGAGAAAGAATAAAAGCGCCAATAATGGCAAATCCAACTGTCATCGCCATCGGTTTAAACATTTTTCCTTCTGTTCCAATTAAAGCCAGAATCGGCAGATAGACAATTAGAATAATAATTTCTCCAAAAGCAGCACTGTTTCTAATTTTTGAAGCCGAGTTATAGACTTCATCGTCCATCTCTTCCTGAGTAAGCTCTTTTTTATTTTTGATTTTCTGCAGATGATGCATCGTGGCTTCTACAATAATCACGGCGCCATCGACTATGATCCCGAAATCTATTGCTCCGAGACTCATTAGATTGCCACTTACGCCAAAGGCATTCATTAAAATAACAGCAAACAGCATCGCCAGAGGAATAACCGAAGCAACGATTAATCCCGCACGAAGGTTTCCTAAAAATAAAATCAGCACAAAAATCACAATTAAAGCTCCTTCTAAAAGGTTCTTTGCTACCGTTTTGATCGAATTATCAACGAGTTTTCCTCTATCAATAAACGCTTCGGCAACCACGCCTTCTGGAAGGCTTTTGTTTATTTGTTCCATTTTTTCGTGCACTCTTTTTACAACAGCGCTGGAATTTTCTCCTTTCAACATTAAAACCATTCCAGAAACGATTTCTCCTTTTCCGTCTTTGGTAGAAGCCCCGTAACGCAATGCCACGCCCTCACGAACCTGCGCCACATTACGAACCAAAACCGGAGAACCATTTCGATTTTTTACTACGACATTTTCAAGATCTTTTACACCTTTTGCCATTCCGACACCGCGGATAAAATAAGTGTACTGATCTTTCTCAATATAAGCACCACCTGTATTTTGATTGTTTTTTTCTAAAGCATCAAAAATTTCGGTTATGGTGACACCCAAACTGTTCAGCATATTGGGGTTTACGGCGATTTCGTATTGTTTTAGTTTTCCGCCCCAAGTACTTACATCAGCAATACCACGAATTCCCTGCAATTGCGGAATAATAATCCAATCCTGAATCGTTCTTAATTCGACCGCACTGTATTTGTTTTCATAGCCTTTTTTGGCATAAACATCATATTGATAAATTTCGCCCAAACCAGTTGTAATAGGCGCTAATTCGGGAGAATTAACGTAATCGGGAATATTTTCTTCGGCTTGTTTTAAACGCTGGAAAATCTGTTCCCGCGCCCAGTAAATATCAACATCGTCTTCAAAAACAACGGTAACAACTGATAATCCAAAACGCGAAATACTGCGAAGTTCAATAATATCCGGGACTGTTTTTACAGCGCGTTCCAGTGGATACGTAATTAACTGTTCCACTTCCTGACTTGCCAAAGTTGGCGCAGTAGTAATAATCTGAACCTGATTATTGGTTACATCCGGAAGAGCATCAAGTGGTAATTTTTTAAGCGAATAGCTTCCCCAGGCAATAAGCACAAGGGTAAATAATAGTATAACGAATTTGTTTCGTATACTAAACTGAATGATTTTATCTAGCATTTGAAATATATAATGACATGAGAAATGAGACAACTAAATTGTCTGTAAACATGTGGAATGTCCACAACTCTCTAACCCGAAACTAATCGGGTAATCATTATACTATTTGAGGGGGCTGCCAAATACTTCCGTAGAAATCGGAAATAAAAACAGATTGGTAAGTTGGTAAAGGAATTGAAATAAGATTGTAAGACATAGGAAACTCAAAGTTTACAGGAGTCTGATAACTTAAAACCTGAGCACCACAACAATTGCAAGCACAAAATGGCGAACACAAATCATTGTCTTTATCATGCGAATGATTGTCTTCTGAGGCAAACTGTGCTGTTTTATGCATAGCACTGTTCACTTCCATATCTGCGCAAGGCATATTTGAAAGTGCCATCAAATAAATTGACATTACAATTGCTATCCATTTCATGAGTGTAAAAATAATAATTTATTGTTTCCCTTTTCAAAAAAAACATAATCAACTGATTGTTAACTACATTTATTAAAATTTTAGACGCCACAAAAGAATTTTTAGTTAACTTTAACACTAATTACCACATATTCTACACTCCAAAAAAGTAAAAGACAAGCCGAAATTCCTTCAGAATACATTAGTACATCATTATTTCAAGCAGTTTTATTTAACAATTAAACACTCTAGTCAATGAAATGTAATAAACTAATATCAGCCTTTTTCTTATTATTTAGTGTTCCTTTTTTTGGTCAGGTCTACACCGACAAAATCGTAGGAGAAAAAAATCAGCAATTAAAAGACAGTTTAAAAGTAGAAGAATACCCATATGCACTGCCTATCTGGGGAGAAAAAGTGGCTCAAAAGGGCTACAAACTTCCTTACTCTGCCGGATTATCCATCAATTATTTTTGGCAGGATTCTCAAATCAATATCAGTAATTTGGAAGTCGGTTTTAATAACAGTCCAATGTTTAATCTGGACGAGATCGTTCGTTTTGATAAATCTTCTGTCGAAGCGGGCGCTCTTACTATTCGACCTGATATATGGTTACTGCCTTTTTTAAATATTTATGGAATCTTTGGCAAAGCCAACACAGCAACTAAAATTAACGCCGGAATCTGGGTTCCTGACGCTGACAATAATTGGTCTCAGGTCGCTTCTTTTAGCACAAAAGCTAATTTTAATGCCACTACTTTTGGTTTGGGTATGACACCGACAATTGGAATTGGCGGCGGCTGGCTGGCACTAGACATGAATATGGCATGGACAGATATTAGTTCATTGGATAAACCTGCTTTTTCGTATGTTTTTGGACCAAGATTAGGTAAAACTTTTAAACTTCATAAAAAAGATCAAAATATTGCGGTTTGGGTTGGCGGTTTTAGGGTTCATATTTCCGGAGATACAAACGGAAACATTCCCCTATCTGATATTTTTGACCTCAGTAATGCCCAGCAAAAAGTAGATAACGGATTGGCAAAAGTAGATGAAAATCAAACCAAAGTTGACAATTGGTGGAACGGTTTGACTCCTGCACAACAGGCAAATCCTGTAAATAAAGCAAAACATGAAACGGCAAATCGTGCCTTAGACCGAGCCGGAACTTTTTTAACACATTTAGATGGGGCATTAAGTACAGCTGATAATTCGACTGTGCAATATTCTTTACAAAAAGCGCCAAAAGATATGTGGAACTTTATCATGGGGACACAGTATCAATACAATAAACATATCATGTTTCGATTTGAAGCTGGTTTCCTGGGCAGTCGTACACAGTTTTTAGGAGGTCTCCAATATCGCTTTGGACTTTAAACCCATTCTTATGAAAAAAGGTTTATTCATACTTCTCGCTTTCTTTTGTATGAATCAGGCGAAATCTCAGGTTTTGATATCCCTGATTTTTGGAGACAAACTCAATTCGCCTTTTTTAGAATTTGGTCTGGAAGGCGGACTTAATCTTTCGGATATTTCGAATCTGGAAAGTTCTGGAATGAATCCGGGTTTTAATCTTGGCTTTTATTTTGATATCCGATCCAAAAAAAATCCCGCTTGGATGATTAATACCGGAGTTATTGTTAAATCTCCAATGGGTGCAAGACATATTCCTGTTTATTCTTTAGAAGATGAAAATCTCGATAATACTTTTGAAGGCGGGACTGTGAACAGAGAAATTCGATATTTTAATGTTCCGATTTTAATTAAATATCAATTTAAAAACAGAATTTACGTTAAAACAGGCCCGCAATTAGGACTTTTGGCTTCTGCCTTTGATGAATTTTCAAATGAAATCAATAAAAATGATGTTACGTACAAGAAAAAGATAAGAGACGAAATTCGTGTGATTGATGCCGGAATTGCTCTGGGAACAGGATATCATATGAATGTCGGTAACGGTTTAAATATTACTATTCAATATTACTACGGATTAGTTCCTGTGATGAAAGGAGATGGGCCAAATGTCTATAACAGATCTTTGTACTTGACTGCCGGAATTCCTATTGGAAAAGGAAAAGCAGCACAAAAAAGAGCTGAAAAAGAAGCTGAAATAAATAAAGTTATTCTGCCTGAAGATGAGAAATAAAATAGTTTGTGCTATATACTTTCGATCTATTTGTAAACACATAGAAACATAGATTTTTGTTTTTACAAAAGAGAACAAGAAAGAAACTAGTTTCTAACACATAGCTCTATATATATTAATGCAAGTGAAACGCCTTTTAGACAAAGAAAATCTATGTTTCTATGTGTTTAAAAAATAAAATTCTCTAAGCAGTTTCCTGATTTATTCCTTTTAAAAATTCAAGAATTTCTTCTGTCTTCAAAATAAAATCTGGTGAGGCATGTAAAATTGCATTATTCGGCATGAAAGACATTTCTGCTGAAAGCGGATTTTGAACCACAGTTGTTCCTCCTGCTTGCTTAATAGCTTTTATTCCAACGGTTCCATCAGAGTTAGATCCGGACAATAATATTCCAATTAATTCTGAGCCATATATCTCCGCAGCCGATTCGAAAGAAACGTCTATGCTTGGTCTGCTGTAATTTATTTTCTCTGAAGTGTCCAACGAAAGGGTTTCGTCTTTTTCAAACAGCAAATGATAGTTGGAAGGTGCAATATAAATAAACCCTGTTTTTAAGGCCACTTTATCTTCAACTTCTTTTACATCTACTTTTGATCTTAAGGCTATTAAGTCTTCTAAGGTTTGTTCGTCTGAGTTTTTTCTGTGCACCACAATTACAATGGCAAAAGAAATAGGATTTTCTACAAAAGGCAAAATGTTTAATAATGCCTGTAAACTCCCCGCCGAACCGCCGATTATAACTACTTTACAATATTTTATTATTTTATTTTCCTCCATATTTTCTCTTTATCAAACTGTTTGTATTTGGTTGGAGAGATAGAATACTTTATTGTTTCTTTTGTTCCAAGTGCTATAAAACCAAGCATGGCCAGACTATCATCAAAAAGATTTATAACTCTTTTCTGTAGATTATTATCAAAATAAATTAGGACATTGCGACACATAATAAGATCAAACTCATTAAAAGAAGTATCTGAAACCAGATTATGCTGTGAGAAAACCATTTTTTCAGAAAGGCTTTCGTTGAATTTGGCAAAACCATAATTGGCAATGTAATAATCGGAAAAATCTTCCTGCCCGCCGGAATCACGGTAATTATCGGCGTAATCCTTTATCATTCTTAATGGAAAAATACCACTTTTTGCCGTTTCTAAAACAGTGGCATTGATATCTGTTGCATACAATATCGATTTATGCAGCAATCCTAATTCTTTAAGCATGATGGCCATCGAATAGACTTCTTCGCCTGTAGAACATCCGGCATGCCAGATTCTGATAAAAGGTTTGGTTCCTAACAAGGGCAGAATTTCTTTTCGAAGTGTGAGATAAAAAGACGGATCACGGAACATTTCTGTCACGTTTACCGTAATCTCATCAATCATTCTTTTGCAATACTCCTCGTCTGTTCTGACTTTTGATAAAAACTCATGAAAATGCTTAAAACCTTCTAAATAGAAAACCCTATTTACGCGCCTTTTAAGTGAAGCTCTGGAATAGCTTCCAAAATCAAAACCATAATATTCGTAAACTTCATTTATAAGCGTTTCTAGTTCAATATCTTCAATCATAATTCATTTAAATTTCTCCCAGGATTTGAAGTAATTTATCAACATCTACGGGTTTTGAGATGTATGCATCTGCTCCAGCCTCTAAACATTTTTCTCTATCTCCTGTCATTGCCTGTGCCGTTACGGCAACGACAAATGTATTCTCTTGTGACGGAATAGCCTTTATAAGCGGAATGGCTTCATAACCGTCCATTTCCGGCATCATCATATCCATTAAAACAGCATCAATCGAACTGTCATTTTTTAATATTTTTAAAGCCTCTTCTGCACTTAAACAAGATAAACACTCAAAAGATCTAGCCTTTAAAGTGTTTACTAATGCAAAGATATTTCTGGAATCATCATCCACAATCAATACCTTTTTCTTTTCCATTTACAGTATTTTTAAAGATTAGATTTTATCGTATAACCAAACTCGAAGCAATGATAACAACTGATCGACATCTACCGGTTTTGTAATGTAATCTGAAGCTCCCGCCTTAATACATTTTTCCCTGTCTCCTGTCATTGCTTTGGCTGTTACGGCAATTACTGCTAAGTTAAGGAATTTAGGATTAGCTCTTATCTTTTCAGCAGTTTCGTAACCGTCCATGTTTGGCATCATCATATCTAATAATACAACATCTGTATCAGGATTTTCGTCCAGAATTTTAATCGCCTCTTTACCGTCAAATGCAGTAATAACATTCATTTTAAACGCTTCTAAAGCTTTAGAAAGCGAATAAATATTACGAACGTCATCATCCACAATCAATACTTTTTTCTCAAACAAAATATTATTTAAAGAATTCAGTTTTTTAGTACTCTCTTTTTTACCGTTTCCTTCTTTTTTGTTTTCTACCAAATGAAGGAAAAGCGAAACCTCATCGAGCATTCTTTGGTACGAATGTGCGGTTTTTACAATAATAGAATCGGCATATTTTTTAATCTTCAATTCTTCTTTAATAGACAAACTTTTTCCTGTAAATACGATTACCGGAAGATTTTCTAATCCCGGACTTTTCTTTACGCCATCCAGAATTTCGTAAGCTTGTTTGTCCGGAATTCCCATGTCAAGAATTACACAGTCTACATCCTTGTCTGTCAGAACAGATAATCCTTCTGAAACATCGCTTTTTATTTCTGAATTGATATTATACGTTTCCAGAAAATAAGCCAACGCTTTGGCATGCTGTGGATTATCTTCAATAATTAAAACCTTTTGAGATTCTTTATTAATAATGTGTTCGATACGTTTAAAAACATCCGGAATTTTATCGAATGCAACTGGTTTGTCTAAGAAATCTACAGCTCCTTTTAACAAACTTTCCTGTTTCAGTTTATGCGAAGACATAATGTGAACCGAAATATGCTTGGTATGTGTATGATTTTTTAATTCTTCTAAAACCTGCCAGCCACTTTTAACCGGAAGTTCGATATCCAGTAAAATTCCGATTGGTCTGTAAATCAGGGCAAAATTAAGGGCATAATCTCCTCTTACGGCTACTACTCCTTTGTATCCCTTTTTCTGCGTAAAAGCCAGTAATGATTTTGCGAAATTGATATCGTCTTCTACAATCAGAATCACTTTATCGCCTTCTACAATAGAATCACGGTCGTCTTCAATTTCTGCAGGAATTACTTCACTGATGTATTTTGGTCTTGCTTCTTCGTTTTCAGTTTCAACTTCAATTTCTTCGACATGCGGAATTTTGTTCACTGAAACTTTATTGATGGCAAACCCTAAAACCGGAAGACATAAAGTAAAAGTACTTCCTTCATTTACTTTACTATGCAGGATGATTTCTCCTCTTAATAATTTGGCTAATTCACGACTGATTGACAATCCCAAACCAGTTCCGCCATATTTACGTTTCGTTGAACCATCGGCCTGTTGGAAAGCTTCAAAAATTAATGGTTGTTTTTCAATCGGAATTCCAATTCCCGTATCTTTTACAATAAAACAGATTATTTTATCATCGTCTGTATCTACTTTGATTTCAAGGGAAACAGTTCCACTTTCTGTAAACTTAATGGCGTTTGAAATCAGGTTTTTCAGAATTTGCTCCAAACGCATTTTATCTGTTTTAATGACAATTGGAGCATCTTTAGCAATGATTTCAAAGTTGATTCCTTTTTCTTTCGCTACTAAATAAAATAAATTATGCAGGTTGTCTGTAATTTCTTTAGTTGAAACATCCAGGAATTCCAGATCCATTTTACCCGCTTCAATCTTAGACAAATCAAGGATTTCATCAATTAATCCCAATAAACTGTTTCCTGAACTCTGAATTACTTTTGCAAACTCAATTTCTTCATTGTTCATGTTTTTGTTGTTGTTTTCAGACAACAAACGGCTCAATAATAAAATCGAATTTAACGGTGTTCTTAATTCGTGCGACATATTCGCCAAAAACTCTGATTTGTAACGTGTTGTTAATTCCAGAGCTTCTGATTTTTTCTGAATTTCAGTATTTTTTTCTTCTAATAAAACACTTCTTTCTGAAAGTTCTTCGTTGGTTTGTTCTAATTCTTCCTGCTGTACGCGAAGTTCTTCTTCAGATGCCTGTAATTTTTCGGTTTGTGCTTCCAATTCTGCATTGATAGCTTCCAGTTCGCTGTGCTGAATTTGAAGCTCTTCTGACTGCGATTTGGTTTCTTCCAGCAATTCCATCACTCGTTTACGATTTTGAGTTGCTTTTAAAGCAATTCCAATATTATTGGAAACAATGTTTAAAAACTCCAGTTGCAATACAGAGAAGCCATAAATACTGGCTAATTCTACGGCACCTTCTACTTTGAAATCTGTTAACGGAAGTGCCACAACATGAGTTGGTTTAATTTCACCCAAAACATAATTGATCTGTATATCGTCTGGAGAAAGTGATTTTAATTCCAGCATTTTTCCGGAAACAATAGCCTGCCCAATAAGTCCTTCTCCTTTTTTGATTCTTTCTCTGTTTTTGCTCGGTATATAACTATATCCTCCTGTAACAGTAAGTTCTTCGCCATCTATAACATATAAAACCCCAGCACTGCTGTTGGTGTATTGACACAAAAATTCGATGACATCTTTTGCCAGTTTCTGAATTGTCTTTTCGCCCAGCATTTTATCATTTAAAGATGCAACACCTGTTTGGAGCCACTCTTTTTGAGATAAAAGTTCAAAAGAGGTTTTTAAAGAATCCCTCATTTCATGAATCGATTCTCCTAAAGTTCCCAGTGTATCGGCTTTTCGGTCATCAATCTGAACATCGTAATTGCCTTTTGAAATCTGGATGGCAATTCCACCGATAACTTCTAATCTTTCTGCAATTTCTTTGTCTTTTCTTTCAAGCTCACGTTGTAATGCTGATCTTTCATTGTAATCTTTGAGAATTCTAATCAGGAACACAATCGAAATAATAAACGCAATAAAGAAAGCGATAATAATCAGAATTAAACTGTAAGTCCCATAACGTTCTGAATTGGCATTACGTTCTTCTAAAAGTTTCTGCTCTGTATTTTCGACTTTTTTGATGATTGCCTTTATCTCATTCATCATATTTCGGCCTTCATTCAAATCAAAAATCAACGTTTCTTTGCTTAAACGCTTTTTTACGATTTGATTGTTCAGGTATTTAAAGAAACCAGATCGTTTAGATCTTAGTTCATCAAGCATTTTTCTCTGAGAAGGATTGTCAGATGTAAGTTCATCCAGTTTATCAAAATAATTATTCGATTTGGCTTCAGAATCGTTAAAACGATCTACGAACTGTTCATCGCCTGTAAGGAGATACCCTCGCATGCTGGTTTGGGCTTCAGTGATAATTGCCGAACCTTCGTTTAAATTATAAATTACATCCTGGGTATGGTTTACCCAAAAATTACTGCTTAGTAAACTTTTAATACTAATAAAAGAAGCAACAGAACTAATAGTGAGTACAAGTAACGAAACGAGTGAGCTAATTAGTAAATTTCTTTTAAAATTACCATTCATATATTTCTAAATTATTTTAGTTTGTACTTTAAAGGAAGTATAATAATAAAGCTTGCGCCTTGTCCTACTTCACTTTTAGCTGTTATTAATCCGTTATGTTTTTCAATTATTTTTTTTGCAATTGCAAGTCCGATTCCGGTTCCTTCGTAAGTTTGACGATCGTTTAAGCTCTGAAAGATAATAAAAATTCTGTCGAGATAAATTTCGTCAAAACCAATTCCGTTATCCTTTACGGTAATTCTGCAAAAATTGCCTTCAGGAGATGTTGGACTATCAAATGATTTTTCAAGAATTGTTTCTGATGTGATTTCGATTATCGGCTTTTCTTCGCTACCGGAAAATTTCAATGCATTTCCAATCAGATTCTGAAAAACCTGACGCATCTGACTTGGAATACTATCTACTGTTGGAAGTTCATTTGTTTTGATAGTCGCATTTTTGTTCTCGATCAAATAATCAAAATCGGACAATACCTCTTGTAAAACCTCATTTAAATCTGTTTTCTCCGGTTTTACCTGAGCCGAAAGTCTGGAATAAGCCAGAAGATCGGTAATCAGGGTCTGCATTCTCTCAGCCGATTTTATGGTTCGGTTGACATAATCGATTGCCTTATCGTCGGTTTTTAAATAAAGGTCTTTTATAATTTTGATGAAAATCTGAATCTTTCGTATGGGTTCATTCAAATCGTGCGAGACGACCCAGGAAAACTGCTGCAATTCATGATTTCGAAGTTCCAGTTCTTCATTTTTCTGAACCAATTCTTTAGTTCTTTCCGCAATTTTGATTTCGAGATTGTCCTGTGCTTCTTTTCTAATTTTAATTTCTTTAGAAAGCAGATCTTTCATGACTTTAAGCTCATGCTGCTGTTCGTAGATTTTAATGAAGGTTTTTACTTTTAAAATAAGTAAATCAGAGTCGACCGGTTTTGTAATGTATTCAACAGCGCCCGTTTCATAACCTTTAAAGATATATTTCTTCTCGGTATTAAGTGCCGAAAGAAATATAACCGGAATATCTTTGGTACGCTGATTACCAGAAAGGATTTTAACGACTTCAAAACCGTCAAGTCCCGGCATCTGAACGTCCATTATAATCAGACAATAATCTGTTTTTAAAATTTTCTTTAAAGCTTCTTCTCCAGATTCGGCACTATCGACATCGATATTATGCAACTCTAAGGTTTTCTTTAAGGCAATAATATTGGCCCGTATATCATCTACAATTAATACCATGCCGTGTTGAAGCTAAATCTGTTGTAAGTCAAAACTGTTGAATTTAAATTATTATAAAAATTTTCTTATTTTTTTATGAAATTACAGAAGTAACTCTTAAAAACTATGCGGAAATTCTCAAATGTATAAAAAAATAACCGGGGGCATTTTTATCTAAATCAAAAATAGTTACAAAATTCCCACTTTTGATTGTCTTTTTAGTGATAGAGTACTATAATAAAGCTTTAGAAATTTCGTGTTATTTTAACATCTTTTCAAAACAACCGTATTTTCATACAAAAAACATGATTTTGTTTTTATTGAGGTAAACAAAATATCTTTTACGACAAACCCATTTTTAATTCTGAATTAAATTTAAGATGTACAAAAAGAGAAAGATTATGACAAAGACAAAAACATTTCCTGAACAAAAACAAACTCTCCCTGGCAATGAACATATGATGAAACCTGAACCGGAAATTATAAGAGAGAATTATGTTGGTAGTGGAAAATTATTAGGAAAAACAGCTTTTATAACCGGTGGTGACAGTGGCATTGGGCGAAGTGTTGCTATACATTTTGCCAGAGAAGGTGCTAATATTGCCATTGTTTACTTAAAGGAAGACAAAGATGCCCTTAAAACGAAAGAAATGATAGAAAAAGAAGGCAAGCAATGCCTTTTGATAAGTGGTGATTTAAAAGATGAGAAGTTCTGCAAATCGGCGATTAAAAAATGTCATTCTACTTTTAAGAACATCAATATTATAGTGAACAACGCTGCAGTGCAATTTCCCGAAAAAGAATTGGAAAAGATTACCACTGCCAATCTTCATAAGACTTTTGAAACCAATATTTATCCGTATTTCTATATTACACAAGCCGCACTTCCCCTTTTAAAAGAAGGTGATGTGATTATCAATACGACTTCTGTAACTGCTTTTCGCGGCAGCGAACATCTGGCAGATTATGCCAGTACAAAAGGTGCGATTGTAAGTTTTACCAGATCGCTTTCAACTATGCTTGCCAAAAGAAAAATTCGTGTAAATGGTGTTGCTCCAGGACCAATCTGGACACCGCTTATTGTAGCAAGTTTCGACAAATTATCAGATTTCGGAAAAGACAATCCGATGGAAAGAGCCGGACAGCCTTCTGAAGTTGCGCCTGCCTATGTGTTTCTTGCTTGCGAAGACAGCAGTTACATTACGGGGCAGTTTATTCATGTAAATGGTGGCGAATTGGTTGGTGCGTAGTATTTTTTAACCGCAAAGAGCGCAAAGATTTACGCAAGGGTCGTCAGAGTTTTTTTAAGTTTATTATATTTTAATCTCGCAGAGTCGCAAAGACGCTAAGTTTTTTTCATTAAAGTAACATAAAAATCTGCTAGAATCCGCCAAATCTGAGTGAGATAAAACTTTGCATCTCTGCGATTTTGCGAGAACCAAAAAAACTCAGCGTCTCAAAACCTCAGAACCTTAGAACCTCAAAAAAATGAACTATATAGATATTATCGGACTTTTTGCCGGAGCTTGTATTACAATCTCTACAATTCCGCAGATCTTGAAAGTCTGGAAAACCAAAAAAGTAAAAGAAATTTCGCTTAAAATGTTTTCTATACTTACATTCGGAATTGCGGCATGGATTGTCTATGGAATTTTGAAATCAGATTGGCCAATTATTATTACGAATGGCATTTCGCTTTTCTTGAATCTAATTATGGTTTATTTTATTATTCATTATGAGAAAGAATAAGTTTATAAATAAAAAAACAGCTCGTTGAAGCTGTTTTTTTGAAGTATATATCTGGCTTACTAGCTAGCTAATTTTTGGTTATACGTTTTTAAAGTTCGTGTCTGCAAACTTCTTTTAATAAATTGTAGTGGTGTAGGGATAGTCGCAACGTTTAGAGCGGATAATTTCCTGATTTCACTAAATTGCTTAGAAGCGAAATTCAAAATTGGATTAAAGGCGCTTAAATAATTATAACTGTGTTGTGCTATCTCTAATTCTAAAACTTCTCTCAAAATATTTCTCATCACTAAATAACGAACAGTTCCTTTTTTTGGAATTGTTTTTAACTCCTCAAATTTTTGTTCGATTTTATGATTTTCATCTCCAATGTAAATATAGTTGCCTGACTCATTTGTAAATATTTTTTTAATCTGAGAAACAAAATCGGTCTCTACATTATTTACAGCAGTAGGCATTCCGATTAATGAAAACTGGATGTGTTTGTGACTGTCAAAATACAATACACTATTGATAGACGAAGAATTACTCATGATTCCCGATTGATTTTTATTCAAACCTTTTACATTTCCATTCGCACCAAAACTGTGCTGTACGTTTCCTTTCTCACAATACACAAAAAACACTGGTGTAAACGGATTAGATTCAATACTCAAATTAACATCTTCGTTAAAAGTAAAATCAAAATTGAGATACGTCATTTCTTTTTCAAAACGAACACCGGTAATACTTCCCTTTGCCCATCTTGATTTAAAAGTCAACTTATATTCGCTAGCAGAAATTATTAATTTACCGCCAAAACTCTCCTTAAAATTATTAAAGACAGCATCAAATCCTCCAGTATTTATGTAAAGTTTTTTCATTATATGGTTTTTGGTTGAACAACTGAGTTAGTAATTATTTACGTACAAAAACTAACTTTGGTTTTTATCTTAATTTCTATACTTCAAATTTCGTTTATCTTGTCAATCAATTCCTTATACAATTTCGGAGAGATATTTCATAATTATTATTAAAGGTTCTGAGATGCTAAGATTCTAAGGCTCTAAGGTTTTGACGTTGCACTTCTTAGAACCTTAGAATCTTAGCACCTTAGACCCTCAAAAAAAAAGCAGCTGCCTCAAATAAATTTGAAACAACTGCTCATCAGCAAAATAAAAATATCAATCTATTTTTACCTCTTTACGTGAGTTCGTTTATATCGGCATTTTTGGAATAATTGGTCTTCGGAATATCTTTAAAGAATTCTGCTTCCTCTAAATCCGCTGTAGGGCCATAACCTAATAAATGAGTTCCTTTTCCATTATCTTTTGTTTCGATTATATATAAAATAGACATATCATCCGGATCACTCATTCCTTCATAACGATGATGTGCTACAATAAAAATATCTTCTGGTTTGTAAGCAGTTTTAGTTTCTGAATCGATCAAACGATTGTTTTCGAATATATAATTAACGGTATATCCTTCGTTTTGATATCTCTTTATATTGTCAGTTTCGTGTTTTGAATCTTCTCGTTTCATAGCCTTTATTTTAATCTGTTTATCAAATTTCCGCATTGAAACGGGATAAAATTAACTCTAACGATTTTAATCTTATCTCATTCAAAAATCATATTAAAATGAAATTTATTTTTTTAGTAATTTTAACTATGCCTAATTTTAGGTAAGATTTTTATACGACCTTTACTATTATTACAAGACGATAATACCCATGAATACTAATTATGATTTTTTGGCAAATGGAGGAGAAATGGGTGAACTTACCCGTGCCAAAGATTGGGGCAAAACTCCTGTTGGCCCGGTAGAATTTTGGCCACAGAGCCTTAGAACTACTTTGGGAATTCTGTTAAATTCTAAATTTCCAATGTTTTTGTTCTGGGGTCCAGATCATATTTGTTTTTATAACGATGCTTATCGCCCAAGTCTTGGAAATGACGGTAAACATCCTTCGATTCTTGGTGAAAAAGGAGCCGATTTCTGGCCTGAAATATGGGATTTTATAAAACCTTTAATCGATCAGGTTCTTACCAAAGGAGAAGCTACCTGGCACGAAGACCAGTTATTGCCAATTTACAGAAATGGTAAAATGGAAGATGTATATTGGACTTTCAGTTATAGTCCTGTAAAAAATGATGATGGAAAACTAACCGGAGTTCTTGTTATTTGCAATGAAACAACTAATGCAGTATTTGTACGCAAAAAACTGGAAGAAAGTAATGAACGTCATCTAAACAACATTCTGCAGGCTCCCAATGCCATGTGTATTTTTAGAGGACCTGACTATACTATTGAAATTGCGAACAAACTGATGCTCGAAATTTGGGAACGAAAAGAAGAAGAAGTACTTCATAAACCTGTTTTTGACGCACTTCCGGAAGTTACCAATCAAGGCTTAGAAGAAATATTAAAAAATGTCTTTACAACCGGCGAAAAATTTACAGCTCAGGAACTTCCCGTAAAATTATTTCGAAAAGGTAAAATACTCACTCATTTTATCAATGTTACCTACGAAGCTTTAAAAGAAGCTGATGGTAAAGTTTCAGGAATTCTGGCTATTGCTGATGATGTGACTGTACAGGTACTTTCCCGTAATGCGATTGAAGAAAGCGAGAAACGTTTTAGAAATACCGTAAAACAACTCCCCCTTGGAATTGGTATTTTAAAAGGTCCGGAGCTTATTTTAGAAATGGCCAATACCACTTATCTGCATATCATTGACAAAATAGAAGAAGATGTCATCAATAAACCCATATTTGATTCGGTTCCTGAAGCAAAAGAAACTGTTTTTCCTTTACTTAAAAAAGTTTTCGAAACAGGAGTTCCTTACTATACAGACGAACTTCCTGTTACTTTGAACCGTTACAACAAAGAAGAATTAGGTTATTTTAATCTTGTTTTTTATCCTTTAAAAGAAGAAAGTGATGTCATCGAAGGAGTTATTGTGGTCTCTTATGAAGTAACTGAAGAGGTGAAAGCCAGACATTTATTGACGGAAAGCGAAAAAGCCTTTAGAAATATCGTAATGGAATCTCCGATTGCAATGGCGATTTTTAGAGGAAAAAACCATATTATCGAAATGGCCAATACAACAATGATGCATTCGATATGGCAGAAAGAAGAAAAAGAAACTATTGGTAAGCCTTTACTGGAAGTTTTTCCAGAATTAGTCAATCAGAAATATCCTGAATTATTAAATGAAGTACTTCTTGATGGTAAGACAATCCGTGAAAACGAATCTATTGCTTATGTTGATATTAAGGGAAAACTAAAAAAATTCTACCTTGATTACGAATATACACCCCTACATGAGAAAAACGGCAAATCATCGGGGATCATGGTAACAGTTAATGATGTTACACCAAAAGTTAAGGCCAGAAAAAAACTGGAAACCGCAGAACAAAGAGCCCGACTGGCCGCAGAAATTGGAGAAATTGCCATGTGGGATTTAAATCTTCAAAACAAAAAACTAATCTACAGTGATAATTTATTGGATATGTTTGGTTTTGAAAAAGATAAAAAATTAGTTCATCAGGATATTAGAAGTCGAATTCTTCCTGAAGATGAACCAATTATAGAAGAAGCTTTAGCCAAAGCTTTCAAAACAAGTATTTACAGATATGAAGCCCGTATTGTGAAATTAGACAATACAATCAGCTGGATAAAAGTACACGGCAAAATATTTTTTGATGAAAATAAAGAGCCTGCAAAAATGATAGGCACTGTTATGGATATTACCGATGAAAAAGAGAGTCAGGAAGTTCTTCTAAAAAGCGAGAAAAAATTCCGTCTCCTTGCCGATTCTATTCCACAGTTGATCTGGACAAGTGACGCAATCGGAAATTTGAATTATTTTAATGAAACTTTCTATAAATATTGTGGCTTTTCGAAGAAAGAAATTGAGAAAAACGGCTGGCTCCAGGTTGTACATCCGGATGATCGTGAGGAAAATGTAAAACTTTGGATGGAATCTGTAAAAACAGGACATGATTTTCTTTTCGTTCATCGTTTTAAACGTTATGATGGTGAATATCGATGGCAGCTAAGTCGCGCTATTGCACAGCTGGACAAACTCGGAAAAATACAAATGTGGGTCGGCACAAGTACAGATATCGAAGAACAAAAAAACTTTACCAACCAACTGGAAGAGCAAATTATTGAACGTACCACACAACTTGAACTTAAAAACCGGGATTTGGTCAATATGAATATTGAACTACAGTCCTTTGCTTATATTTCAAGTCATGACCTTCAGGAACCTTTGCGCAAAATACAGACTTTTGCCAGCCGCTTAGCCGATTTGGATGAGCAGAATATTTCGGCAAATGCTAAAACTTATCTGACCAGAATTGAAGTTTCGGCAAAAAAAATGCAGACACTTATCCAGGATTTATTGACCTACTCCCGAGCTAATTCTGCCGACCGTGTTTTTACTACCGTAAATATTGATGAAATCGTAGAAGAAATTATAGGGGATTTTTCGGAACGAATTGAAGAAAAAAATGCTGTCATTGAATATCATAATTTGGGAGAAGCGACTCTGATTCATTTTCAATTTAGACAGCTGCTCCATAATTTAATTGAAAATGCCTTAAAGTTTACACGCAAGGATGTAACGCCTCATATCGAGATTTCATCATCTGCAGTAAAAGGAAGTTCATTGCCAAATGCTGAATTTAAAGATAAATTGTACCATCACATTAAAGTTTCTGATAACGGAATTGGTTTTGATCTTGTGTATAAAGAACGAATCTTTGAAGTTTTTCAGCGTTTAAATACGGAAAGTGAATTTAAAGGCACCGGAATTGGTCTTGCAATCGTGAAAAAAATCGTTGAAAACCATAAAGGTTTCATTACAGTTTCCAGCGAAAAAGACAAAGGTTCTGTCTTTAATGTCTACATTCCTGATTTATCCTAAAAATCAGAACTTGAATACAAAATTGGATTTGGTTGGAATAAATTTATTCCAGTCAATCTGTATAGCATGTTCTATTGATTTTATAATATCACTCATCAGAACTGGTTTTGTAATAAAACCGTTTGCACCAAGACTTCGACACTTTTCAATAATCCCGGGTTCACTTGAAGTAGAATAGATTACAACTGGTATATCTTTCTGATAGTCCGAATTTCTTAATTCTTCCAACACATCAAAACCATTTTTTCCTGGCATATTTAAATCTAAAAATACCACATAAGGTGTTGGAGGCGGATTAAAAATAGCATCCAACAACTTGTCTCCTCCCGTATAGGTTTGAAGTGTGATTTTCTGCGGTATAGATTCTACCGCATCGGCAAAAATGCTCAAGTCATCTTCATCGTCATCAGTATAAAATATAGTATAATTTGCCATGGTATTTTTCGAGTGTAAATTTTAATCCTTCAAATATAATATATTTTTCTTCATCACTAATGACTAGTCCAAATTCTTGCAAAAAAACAAATTGAAATCTCATAATTTATAAGCTGAATTATATAAGCTCAAAAAAGATAAAAATGCCAACTTTACTTTTATTAATTACAGGACAAATAACAATTTGTTTTTCAAACAAATACAATTTAAAAAACGCAATATCATGGGAGATCATAAAGACCTAAAAGACGAATTTGCTGTAGATAAAATAAAAGATCTGGCAGAGAATATAAAAACATGTATGTTTTGCACTTATAATGAATACCGATTACAATCAAGACCAATGTCTGTTCAAAAAATCGATGATCTGGGACAGCTCTGGTTTTTATCGGACAGAAACAGCAGTCAGAATGCTGAAATTACTTTAAATCCGATGGTTGAAATCTTTTTTTCAGAACCACACGATAAGTTTCTGACACTTCACGGAACTGCAAGCATCGAGTATGACAAAGAAACTATCAAAGAATTATACGATCCAATTGTAAAGATCTGGATGCCTGGAGGCGAAGATGATCCAAATTTAAGTGTAATTAAAGTAGTTCCGGAAGATGGTTATTATTGGAACAACAAAAACGGTAAAATGGTGGCTATTGCAAAAATGACCGCCGCTTTTGTTACTGGAAAAACAATGGATGACGGAATTGAAGGAACTTTGAAGCTTTAATAGCTGGGGTTGGTTTAACCGCAAAGTTCGCAAAGAAAAGTTACAAGGTTCGCAAAGTTTTATACTCAAAGCTTTGCGAACTTTGCTTTTATATAAGACTTCTCAAAAAAAACTTAGCTCCCAATAGCTATTGGGATTGTGTAACTCTTTTGCGCTACATTGACTCAGTAAATTAAACATTCATTCGTTTTAATTCTAAAGCATTTAAAATTCCTGCTTCGCTTGCTGTATTATTAAAGTAAATAAATCCCTTCTTTTTAGAATCAATCGTATTACTAACCTCTGTTAGTTCCTCAGTAGAATAACTGGAATGAAACATTCTGGGAGTTCCATGAAATCTAATATACAATAATGGAAAATCTGTAAATATCCTCTGCGGAAGTTTGGGATGACTCACGCTACAAAACGTAATGTTATTTTCTTTGAATGAATTCCATACTTCAGCATTCCACCAACTTTCATGACGAAATTCAATTACATTTTGAAAATTATAATTCAAAATACCAATAATAACATCTAATTTTTCTCGGCTAAAGGCATAACTCGGCGGAAACTGAAATAAAATTGCACCCAACTTTTCTTTCATTCCGCTTTTGCAGACATTGTAAAAATCGTGTAAAAGACTTTCGCAGTCATGCAGTTTTTTAATATGTGTAATTTCTTTGGGAACTTTAATTGAAAATGTAAATGTTTCTGGCGATTTAGTATACCAATTTTGAAAAACCTTAAGAGTTGGAAATTTATAAAAACTGCCATTAAATTCATAAGTATCAAAATGCTGACAATAAAAATCAAACCATTCTTTAGAAGGAAGATTTTGCGGATAAAAAATCTTTTTCCAAAAACTATTATAAAAGCTCGAACACCCAATCAAAATTTGATTCTTCATATGTATAATTCTTGACAATTGGTACAGAAAAAACTTCTGCGTTTTCTTTCTCCGGTTTGTTTTTTATGAAATGGAAGATTACATCTTAAACAAACAGTTTTGGTGTAAGCTTCCCAATGTTGTTTGAGTTCGGACTTCTTTTTCCAGTATAAAAATTCAAAACTGTAAGTCGAACATTCGGCAATGACCTGACTAATTTCATCGGGAGGAATTTTTCCAATAATAGATTCGGGATGAATATAACAACGATATAGAACCTCATTTTTTATGATATTCCCTACTCCCGAAAAAATATTTTGGTCGAGAATAGCATCGCAAATCATTTTATCAGATATTTTTTCTAAACTAATTTGCGCTTTCTTCGGATTCCAGTTTTCATTCATCACATCAACACTCCAATCGTAGTAAGAATTGATATCGCCTTCTAAAAGTTTTACAGAACAGGTATAAAAATGAAGTTCACCATCTTCAAAAAACAAACTTAGTTGTGCTTCAGACTCTTTATGTTCATTCACTCTGTAAGTGCCAAACATTAGCAGGTGAATTTTAACTGTAAAGCAATCAAAACAGATCAAAAAATGTTTCCCCCAGGTTTTAAAAGCATTAATGGTTTTATCCTTTAGACGAGAAATATCGATACTCGCATTTCCGGAAACAGCAATAACTTTTTTTCCTGCAAATTGTTGTACTTCTTCTTTTAAAATTACTATTGAAGGACCTTCGGGCATAAACTATTCTTTAGGTTTGTAGAAAAAAGTGCAGTCCGAAAACTGCACTTAGAGTATATTTTTTATTCTTTATTCAATTTCAGCAGCTTCAAGATTAACTGCATTTACGGCAACTTCCGTTAAAATTTTGTCGGCACCTTTTTCTTCATCCAGTGTTTGTTCCAGCAGTGTAGCGGCTTCTGGTAATCCGAGAGTTTCTGCAAACTGTCTTAAAGTACCGTAAGTCGCAATTTCATAATGCTCAATTTTCTGACTTGCAGCAATAATTGCGGCGTCACGAACAACCCCAATTTCAGTTTCTTCCAGCATTCCTTTTGCTTCTTCTATCAAGCCTTCCATAGCATCGCATTTTTTGGCTGTGGCTTTTTTACCAATGATTTTAAAAACTTCTTCCAAACGATTGATTTGTTCTTCGGTTTCAGTTAAATGGTTGTCAATAGCATCTTTCAATTCAACAGAAGAAGCATTTTTAACCATTGTTGGTAATGCTTTAGTTAAAGCTTTTTCTGCCCAGTAAATATCTTTTAATCCGTCTTCGAATAATTCAGTTAAACCTGAAGCCGCATTCGATTTTGGCTTTGTAACTCCTCTTGGTGTGGTTTGTTTTTCTGTAGTTTTCATGGTAATAATTTTTAATGATTAATAAGATGATAAAATTACTGCCTGCAAAATCAGACTGGTTATATTATTTTAAATTTAAATTGCATTCTAAACATCTGTTAATTATACAATTACATCAAACAATCCTATAAGGTCTTCTAAAGTATTCGGAGTTAAATTTGAAAATATAAATTACTAAAATTCAATATCATGAATACTACAGATAAAACAAACAGAACATTTCCGAAAGATCCGGGAAGTCCGATTTCAGACAGGAATACTGTAATGAACGAGGAACTTTATGACTTAAATACAAGAGAAACACAAAGCAGTCGTGCAGAAGATGCAGAACGTGGGTATACGGTGCGAGACGGATACAATCCTAATAAACCAAATCCAGATCAAAATGGTTTAGGTTACGAAGAAGATTTAGACGATTTAAATGATGATTTTCATACGGACAGAGATCTCGAAGACAACAATGACGATATTTACGAAATTGTTCTGGAAGAGGAAGACGATTTTGATGATGAAGAGGAAGACGATTTTGATGATGAAGAGGAAGACGAATACATTGAGGAAGATCTTGACGAAGAAATAGAAAATGACGAATTTGATAATCCGGCAGATACCTTCGAAAATGATTTTAATGAAACAGAAGAAGATTTAGAAGACATTGATGATGAGGAAGAAATTGAAGATGAAGACGACAATGATTATATAGAGGATGATGTTCAGGAAGATAATGACAATGAAGAATATCCGGAAAATGATCCGCGTCGTTTTTAGGTTGATTTTAATTTTTAAAAAGAAAAAACCGTTAATTACTTAACGGTTTTTTTGAGTTTAAAATTCAACTACTTAATCTCCAATAATTTTCAGTACTGGAATATCGTCCATTCGCTCCAGACGTTCTGCTAATCCTGCCCGGGCTTCGTTTAATTCTTGTTCGGCTTTACCCAATTCTTTGTACCATTCTTCTTTTCCATTTGGCGAACTATCCATTTTTCGGACAATTTCGTAGATTTCCCCTTCCGCTTCCATCACTTTCAATCTTTTGTAATAGGTCAAACTTTCGGTCATATGCGCAAGCGCAATCATAGCCGTTAAAAACGGATGATTATTGGTAACGTTTACATCTTTTATCTTTCCGTGTTCCAATTCTACTTTTAAGGCAAAAGCAAATTCTTCCATATTAAAGGCTTCATGTTTACTTTTTGGATCTAAATAAGCACGTATGGCGTGTACATTATTCATGGTCGAAAGATCGACATCTGTCTTTTTACTGTTTAAATCTTTAAAAACTACGTTTGCTATTGCTCTTGCTTCAGCAACAGTTGGATCGTTTTTCGGATTTTCAAAATCACGTACCGACCAATCCCAATTTTTAGGATGAACAGGTTTTAAATATTTTTCACAAAAATCTGTAACATCATTTTTCAAACTCACCATCTCATCTTCTCTTTTGATGTAAACATCCTGATAAGCACCACTTTTAGTTCCCATGATTTCTTATTTTTTTAATTGTAACCACAAAACGACACATTATCGAAATAAATGTGTCGTTTTGTATGTTCTTTATTTACTGCTATTTTTATTACACTCTCGTTCTTCCGCTGATTAAAGAAATAACGAATAAGACTAAAAATATGAAGAATAAAATTTTAGCTATACTTGCAGCTCCAGCAGCAATACCACCGAAACCAAATATTCCCGCCACTATGGCTAGAATAATAAATGTGACTGTCCAACGTAACATAATAATAGTTTTTTAGTTAATAATGATTTTGTTTGCAATTCAAACTATAAGCTTTTTAAGAGATGCCCTAACTCTATATTATTGACACGGTGCTTTTAAATCGATTTGATAATTCTGAATCAATTCTGAGAACGCGGTTTCTGTTTTTGTAAAATATTTTTTTGTGCTTCGGCTTTTCTTCACTTTATCAAAATAGGTCTCAATAGAACCATCTTCATAAGTCGAAATCAAAAGTGGATGAACGTAATAATCTTTGCACACTTTTCTGGTATTTCCGAGTGCTTCGGCGGTTAAATCAAAGGCGGTCAGGATGTTTTGTTTGATTTCTTTTTCATTAGATGTAATTCCCATTTCCATTAAACTTTCAAAAAAAATAATTGATGCCGCCCATGTCCTGAAATCTTTTGCGCTAAAATATTCGCCCGAAATATTGTGCAGATATTCATTTACCATATGGCTGTCGAGCACTTTTCTTTCGCCATTTTTATCATAATATTTAAAAACTTCCCAGCCTGGAATTTCTTCACAACGGCTTACCAATTTGATCAATTGTTTGTTTCGGGTTGTTATGGTATGTTGTTTTCCTTTTTTACCAATAAATTCAAATCGAAGCGAATTTTTATTGATATTGATATGTCGTTTTCTTAAAGTTGAAAGTCCGTATGATTTATTGTCTTTTGCATATTTCTCGTTTCCAATTCTAATATGAGTTTCTTCCATCAACCGAATTACTAAAGCGGTTACTTTTTCTTTTGACCATTCTTTCTTTTCCAAATCAATATCAACTTGTTTTCTAATCGCTGGAAGTTTCGCTCCAAATTCGGCAATTTTGTAAAATTTGGTTTGGTTCCGAATCAGATTCCATTTTGGATGATAACGGTATTGTTTTCTGTTTTTAAGATCAGTTCCAACTGCTTGTAAGTGTCCGTTTGTAACATCTGAGATTCTTACATTCTCCCACGCCGGAGGCAACACTAAGCTGTTTATCCGTTTGATTTCATTTTTGCTTTTTACATTTCTTCCGTTCTTTTTGTAAACGAAATTTTCACCTTCACGACAGCGAACAATTGTAAGCTGATGGTCATTAATATATTCTAAATCCAGTTTTTCAATTACTAAATGCGGCGCTTTAATCAACTGATTCATTAAGACTTCTTTTCTGGCTGCTGCATTCATGATATTTGTTATTTTATTACTGAGATGGTTCTGATCATTTTTTAGTTATTTCTTAAAGAGTCAATTAGGCTCTGTTTATTCATATAAGATCTTCCTTTTATCCCCACTTTACTGGCTTGTTTTTGAAGTTCTTCTTTTGTCCATTCTTCATAAGGCTTTGCTTTTCCGCCTTTCTTTCCTGCATCAGGCGTATTGGCAATTCGAGCCGATTTTTCTTTGCTGTATCCCTTTTTTACGAGAGCTTGATATTGTGCTTCATTTTTAATTCTTGGATCTGGCATGACTTTAAATTTTATGGTTTATAATTTTAAAATCTCATAAGTCAAAGTTCCTCAAAAAGTAAGGCGTTTCTGTTATAGAATTTTTTGTGGAATTTTCATATTTGTGGGATGGGAATTATGAAATGCAGGATATAAAAAAAAATCCCAACTCTTGTGGAATTAGGATTTTTCTATTCTTATTATTTATATCACATATTTCTCAATCTCTTCAAAATCATCATTTTCATTTCAGGTGCATCATTCAATTTCTTTTCAAAATGTTTATGAATCCAATTTTCCGCTTCATTTAAATCATTTTGATGCGCATATAAAAAGGCCAATAAGTATTCAAATGAAATTATTCGCTGCCCTATCTCATATGGCGGATTCTTTGTTAAAGAAATTAAACTTTGGATATTTTGTTCGATAGTTTCATTTACTGAAAACCATTGCTTCAGTTTTGGCAAATTAGTCCTTAGCACTTTATCTAAACCAGAATTAAATTTTTCTTCATTTACAGTACTAATTCTGTCTGGATCTATTAAACTACCGCGGTCTAAAGTCTTCTGTGAGCCTTCCAGCCTATTAAAAAATAAGATCTTTGTTGACTTATCTGTTTTATGGTTTATCCACTTTTCGTTTGAAATAGTTGATATAAAATCAAAACAGTTTCCATATGTAAATGATCCTGAGAAACCTTTATAAAGATTGTATTCTACAACATGCTTTATTCCTTGCTCATTAAAATCGCTAAACCAGGTATATTTTCCATTCCAATTCTTAAGTCCTATTTCTGCAAGTTTTGGAGTTACTTTTTCTTCAAATATCTCCAGTCTTTTCGCTAATAAAACCTCGTTGAAATTTCCTATATCATCATAAATTTCTCGATTAATTTTTTGCTGCTCAAAATATGTTATAATCTTTTTTAACAAACTCATAGTCTAAATCATTTACAATATTTTTTTAATCTAATTGTCTTTAGTGCCTCAATAAAATCTTTTTGAGTTTTCTTTTTTAAATCATAACCATAAAAACACATACCAGTTTTACTAAAATCTTTAGAATTTCCGCTTAAACTATCAATGTAAATTCCAGTTGTGCCAAATTCGCTATTTGTTGGTGTAATTATTTTTGCTTTAAAACAATCTATCTTGTAAAAAACAAACTTGTGCTTTTTATACTTACCAAAATCAATATCACCTGATAAAGAATCAACTAACAGATGTTTTGTCTTTTTTAAAAGCTGTTTTTGCTTTTTAGTTAGTTCTGCATAACTGCTCTTATCAAAAACCAATGGAAAATCATTTTTAGTTATATCACTGGAATATCTGCCAATATCAAAAATTAAAGAATCTTTTTCCGGAGTAATTATTCCACCTACATAACTATCAATACCTTTAAATTCTAATTCATTCCAGTCCTGCGGAACCGTTATTTCAAAATCGACAAAATCGATAGCTTTAAACTCTGATTTAGGTTTGCAGGAAAGCATTAGAAGTGAAAGAAATATCAAAATCATCTTAATTATTTTCATTCGACATTGGTTAAAAAATTAATATAAATTAATCCGACTAATTACAAACATACATTTTATTAGAATTGAATAGATAAAAATCCTATAACAATCTCTAAAAATCCTGTAAAATTTTCTTACAGCTTCTGCATAATTTTACATCATAACATTTAAACTATTAAAATCATGAAAAAGTTATTATTAGCCGGTAAAGCCATTTTAGGAGCAGGATTAATTATTTTATTTCTTCAGTCTTGTAAAAACGAAACCAAACAAGAAGATCCAAAAGAAGTAGCGGAAGATGCAAATGAGGCTAAATTTGATTCTATCGACAGTAAAGAAGATGATTCTGAATTTTTGGTAGACCAGGCAGAAATCAATTTAGCTGAAATCGAAATAGGAAAACTGGCACAAAGCAAAAGTACTAACGCAGAAGTGAAAAAATTTGGTAAAATGCTGGTTGATGAGCATACTAAATCGGCTTCAGAAGTAAGTGCTTTAGCAAAAGCAAAAAACTTTACTTTACCAACTTCTCTAACAGAAGAAGGTCAGGAAGAATATAAAAAGCTAAATGAGAAATCAGGTGTAGATTTTGATAAAAAATTCGCAGATATGATGATTGACGGTCACGAAAAAGCGATTAACAAACTTCAGGATGCCTCTAAAAATGCCACAGATGCTGATGTAAGAACTTGGGCATCTAATAATATTGCAGGTTTAACAGCACATTTAGAACATGCTAAATTGTTGAAACAAAACCTGGACAAAAAGTAAAATAAATTTAATTGGTTATTATTTATTTTTAGACGCCAAGATTCTGAGATTCTAAGTAAGTATCTAAGAACCTCAAATCTTTGCTAAAAACCCCTCAAGAGTTGAATTGCTTGAGGGGTTTGTTTTTTTTAAAGGTCAGACCTTTATTAATCATTGAATCTTTATGAAAAACTATTTCAAAGAAGCCATATCAATTACAAAACGGTATTTGATATCTCCTTTTAATAACCTTTCGTAAGCGTTATTTACATCGTTTACACCGATTAATTCGATGTCTGCCGTGATGTTGTGTTCTGCACAGAAATCAAGCATTTCCTGAGTTTCGGCGATTCCTCCAATAGCAGAACCGGCGAAGCTTCTTCTTCCTAAAATAAGACTAAATGAAGTTACAGGAAGTGGTTCCATCGGAGCACCAACAAGCGTTAATGTTCCATCTACTTTTAGTAAATTCAAATAGGCATCGATATTATGTTCAGCTGAAACACAGTCTAAAATAAAGTTTAAACTTTTGGCGTGTTTTGCCATTTGTGTTTCATCTGTAGATAAAACCACTTCATCAGCTCCCAGTTCTTTTGCCGCATCAAATTTTGATAAAGAGGTTGTAAAAACAACAACATGAGCCCCCATTGCTTTTGCCAATTTGATTCCCATATGCCCTAAACCGCCAATTCCAACGATTCCTACTTTTTGTCCAGGACCAACTTTCCAGTGTTTTAACGGAGAATAAGTAGTGATTCCAGCACACAATAAAGGTGCAACTCCGGCAAGATCGAGTTTATCTGAAATATGCAATACATAATTTTCGTCGACCACTATACTTTGAGAATATCCTCCAAAAGTATGTCCGCCCAGATGTTTGTCCGGTGAATTGAATGTTAGAATATTTCCTTCGTCGCAATATTGCTCTAAATCATTTTTACAATGATCACATTCTCTGCAAGAATCCACCATACAGCCTACTCCGGCCAATTGACCAACCGTAAAGTTTTTTACATGATCACCTACTTTTACTACTCTGCCCACAATTTCGTGTCCCGGAACGATTGGATACATCGTTCCGTGCCATTCGTTCCGAGCCGAATGTAAATCGGAGTGACAGATTCCGCAATATAAAATTTCGATTTCAACATCATGTGCCTGTACCGCGCGGCGTTGAATGTCTAAAGTTTGTAATGGTGCTTCAGCTGCTTGTGTACCAAAAGCTTTTATGTTTTTCGTTTCCATTTTTTTTATAATTTGTTTCAGGTTTGTTTTTTTGTTTCAGTTTTCAAATTCAATTATCTAATTTTACTTTCCTGCCTGCTTCTCTAAATGTACCGGATAACGAGATCCTTCTATTTTAATTTGTGCTATTGCTGTTTCAATTGCTACAATTTCTTGTAAAGAAAGTTCTAAATCTATCGCTCCCAGATTTTCTTCTAAACGATGTAGTTTTGTAGTTCCAGGAATTGGTACGATCCATGGTTTTTGAGCTAGATTCCAAGCCAATGCAATTTGTGCATTGGTTACTCCTCTCTCTGAAGCTATTTTTCCTAATAAATCGACAAAAGCCTGATTTGCTTTTCTCGCCTCAGGAGCAAAACGAGGCAATGAATTTCTAAAATCGGAACTGTCAAATTGGGTATTTTCATCAATTTTTGCCGTTAGAAAACCTCTTCCTAACGGGCTAAAAGGCACAAACCCAATTCCTAATTCTTCTAAAACTGGAAAAATCTCTTCTTCCGGAGTTCTCCACCAAAGTGAATATTCGCTCTGAAGCGCTGTAACAGGCTGAACTGCATGTGCCTGACGAATGCTTTCTACTCCGGCTTCTGAAAGTCCAAAATGTTTTACTTTTCCCTCCTGAATTAAGTCTTTAATTGTTCCCGCAACTTCTTCCATTGGAACATTTGGATCAACACGATGCTGATAATACAAATCTATCACCTCTGTATCCAATCTTTTTAAGGAACCTTCAACGCTTTTTCTAATCCATTCAGGACGGCTGTCCAGTCCTTTTTTAGAATCACCTTCTAAAAAACCAAATTTAGTTGCAATTACAACTTTATCGCGAAATGGAGCTAAAGCTTCTCCTAAAAGGGCTTCATTTAAAAATGGACCGTAACATTCTGCTGTGTCAAAAAAAGTTATTCCTTTTTCATACGCAGAGCGAATTAAGGCAATCATTTCTTTTTTGTCATGAGCCGGACCATAGCCAAAACTCATTCCCATGCAGCCAAGTCCTAATGCAGAGACTTCAAGACCACTATTTCCTAAAATACGTTTTTTCATTTTTTTGCTTTGTTTCAGGGTTAATTTTTTGCTTCAGGGTTCAGGTTTAACCGCAAAGACATTAAGTTTACGCAAAGAATATTTGTCAGTATCTAAAATCTCAGAACCTTAGTACCTTAGCGTCTTTTATTTAAAGACTACTCAAAAGAAAATACTCTCCGTCGGTTACTTTTTCTAACCAGACTCCATGACCTTTATCTACTTCTGTGATGATGGCAACGTAAGAGAATTTATCAAATGGAGTTGCTCCGTACCAATGCTCTATTCCAGGTAAAATTGTAACTACTTCATCTTTTTGAAGCCTTCTCACTGCGCTTCCTCTTTCCTGATAGTAACCTGCTCCTTCTTTTGCAATCAGCATTTGAAGACCAGCGTTACTATGCCAATTACTTCTTGCACAAGGTTCAAAAGTAACTTCCTTAATAACAGTGTTTTCAGGATGGATATCACTGGTTTGTTTTTTATAGGAAACGTCACCTGTCATAAATGTATTCGGGACTTTTCCTTCTTCAATAACGGTTGAATAATTTGTTGACATAAATTTACTTATTTTTTTGAGATTGACTAAATCAAAAACAACTTATCTAATTCATTATCAGAATTATAAACTAAATTTTAAAAAGCTAGAATCCGCTTTATGAAGTAGTAATTTAGTTTTTCCAAAACTGATAAATTATTTCAGTGTTGTAATTTCAAGGCAAAATTAGGTCAACTTGACTTTCTGAAAATAACAATATTCAAACAAAAAATTATGAAATTGAAACAATTTACATTCGAAGTGATTTTGGAACTGTTCCTGTAAGTCTTTTAAAATAATTATTAAAATAGCTCGGATATTCAAATCCAAGTGAATATCCAATATCCGAAATACTCCAGTCAGTGTGCTGTAATAAAGCTTTTGCTTCTCCTATAATTCGTTCTGTAATATGAGCGGTTGTGGGTTTTCCTGTCACTTCTTTTACCGAACGGTTTAAGTGGTTTACATGTACAGCAAGGCTTTGCGCATAATCCTGCGGTGTTTTTAAAGCTAATGGTTCGTTTTTAGTTTCTATCGGAAATTGTCTTTCTAATAATTCTAAGAATAAAGAAGTAATTCTGGAAGAGGCGTTTTTATGTTTGAAGAAATTATCCGAAGGCTGCATTTTCATCGATTCGTGAATAATCAGGTTGACATAACTGCGCATCAAATCATCTTTAAAAACATAATCCGTTTCGTACTCTTTGATCATTTTTTGAAACAAGGAATCTATAAATAGCTTTTGCTCAGCATTTAAAGAAAAAATTGGTGTTCCTCCTATTTTAAATAAAGGCGATTCATGAAGTGTTTCCGAACGGTCTTTTGCTCTTAGAAATTCTTCTGTAAAAACGCACGCATAACCTTCATAACTCTCTGAAACGGTTTCCCAGGAATAGGGAATAATCGGATTACCAAAAAACAGAATTGTTCCGTCAGTTTCTATACCGCGGTCAGCATATTGTATAAGACTTTTGCTGGTATTGATGCAGATTTTATAAAAATCCCTGCGGCTGTAAACGGGAATCTTACTTTGATCTCCGTTTATCTGATATACTTTAAATCCCTTCAGTTTTAAATCTGAAGTAAAATCACAATTCTGAGTTTCTGTCTGATTATTCATTTTGCAAAGTTATGAAAATCAAACAATATTATTTTGTTATTTTTTGTTTCAGGTTTCTCGCAAAGTAAAACCCGACAGGTTTTAAAAACCTGTCGGGTTTGAAACTTAGAAACAAATAAACTATTTTAAAATCAAATTTCCAGCTCGTAATCCTTTCGCAGAAGCAGACAAAACAACTTCTTTAGCATCGTCTTCTTTTTGAATAATGATTTGAGCGTAACCATTAAAAAGCTTTCTTTTCCAAGGTTTTGCTGGAGTTATTATTTGAATAATTCCTGGATCGGTATTCATAACATCCCAGTCTTTTATTTTCTGCAAAGGCGTTGCTGCGATATGAATTTCATTTTTTCCTTGTTTTAAAATCGCGGTGTTCAAAATATATTTTTGAGGATCTTCTGCACTTGGTTCGACTTTACTTCCGTTAACGAAAACTATTGTCTCCATTCCTATTTTTTTGTAGAAGAAGTTTATCTTATTTTCAGCATTATTATTTTTCAATTCAAATTCTCCTTTATAAATATACGATGGAGCTTGTTTTTTATAATCTCGATCTTTAAACGCTTGCGTCCATTCATTTTCTGCAAAACTCGGTAATTGCTGAGGCAGAGAAGCAGTCGCTCCTTTTTGTTCCATAAAATTAATTATAGGAGATAACGAAATGTCATCAATAAACTGATCGTTTTCTAAAGAAGTTGGATCGCCATTTCCTACACCTAAAATCTTTCCGCCTTTGATGGAAAACGTAATTTCATCGTTTGCAGTGGGAATATGAAGCCCATTTTTATCAGTAGTTTCAACTGTTATTACAGAAATATTTCCTTTCAGAACATTTTCTTTATCTAACGATAATTTTATGTTTTCTGCTTTTCCCGTTGTTTTCTGAATATCGGTTACTATTTTTTTTCCGTTTTTATATCCAACTGCTTCCAGCGTTCCTGGAGCGTAATTTACTTTCCATTCTAAATGCCCGTTTTGTTCCATTTTCTTTTTACCTAAACTTTTTTTGTTCAGAAAAAGTTCCACTTCATCGCAGTTGGAATACGCCCAAACATCAATTGATGTTCCTTCCATTCCACTCCAGTTCCAATGTGGCAATAAGTGCAAAACGGGTTCTTTTCCCCACCATGATTTCAGATAAAAAACATTGTCTTTCGGGAAACCGCAAACATCCATCATTCCAAAATACGAAGTTACAGACGGCCAGCCATAAGGTGTTGGTTCACCGCGGTAATCAAAGCCTGTCCAGATGAACATTCCGGCTAAATACGGACGCTCAGCGTAGAATTTCCATCCTTCTTCAATACTATAAAAAGTAGGACGCGGTTTTTTATCGTAGGCACTTTGGTAATGTTTGGCATCATCAGTAAAATAAATGCCTCGGGTTGCAAAAGTAGAACCTTCCTCTGTTCCCATTCCGGGCTGTTGTTTAAACTGATTTCTGTGTGCATCGATATCGCCATTGCCAAGATAATTGTAGCCCATGATTTCAACGACAGAAGAAATACCGCTTTTAAAGCCACTGCTGATTCCTACCGTTACAGGTCTTGTTGGATCGATGCTTTTGGTAAAATCCTGCATTACGTTTGTTATTCTTTCGCCCACAATGCCACCTTCAATATTCCATTCTTCATTTCCAACCGACCAGCAGAAAATACTGGGGTGATTTCGGTCACGCTCGATCATTCGCTTTAAATCATTCAAATGATACTCATTGATACCCATTAAACGCGTTTCGTCAATAACCAGCATTCCTAATTCATCACAGGCTTTCAACAATTCAGGTGTTGGCGGATGATGCGAACAACGATAAGCATTCGATCCCATTTCTTTCAGTTTTTTAATTCTGTAGTACTGAATTTCATCTGGAAGCGCCGTTCCAATTCCGGCGTGATCCTGATGATTATTTGTTCCTTTTAATTTTAAAGGTTTTCCGTTAAGAAAAAAGCCGTTTTCGGGATCAAATGCAATAGTTCTGATTCCGAACGGAGTTTCATAGCCGTCTATTAGTTTTCCGTCTTTTCTAATTTGAGTTTCCAAACGGTACAAATTCGGCGAATCAATATCCCATAATTTCGGATTTTTTACAGTCAATTTCGAGACATAATTAGCTGTTTTATAAAATTCGGGCGCATCTACATCTTCAAAGAAAAATCCAACTTGTTTACCCTTATCATCAAAAATAGTCTGAACAACTTCGATAAAACCTTTATATTTTCCTTTATTTTCAATTGCAACTTTTGCAGTAACCTCCGCTTGATTATTTTTAATTTCAGAAGTTATATAAGTTCCGTTAGTTACTACATGAATTGGATTTGTTTTCTGTAAATAAACATGTCTGTAAATCCCTGCTCCTTCATAAAACCATCCTTCTTCCATTGAAGCATCGGCGCGGACAACGATTGTATTTTCTCCTCCATAATTCACGTAAGCCGTAATATCATATTCAAAACCGTTATAGCCGCTTTGTTCTGTTCCCAAATAAAATCCGTTAAAAAATACTTTTGAATTTCTAAAAACACCATCAAATTTGAGTGAAATAATTTTTCCTAAATCGCTCTCCGGAATTGTTATTTTTTTTCGGTACCAGCCAATACTTTTTTCCGGAAAGTTTTTACCTGCCGCTTTAAATCCGTGGCTGAAACTAGCGCTTTCGCTAAAAGGCTGTTCAACCGCCCAATCATGTGGCAAATCTAGTTTTCTCCAGGCGCGGTCATCAAAATCTTTTGCTGCAGGACCGTCTCCAAAACCTGTTTTTGTCAGATAGGAAAAATAGCCTTCTGCGTGTCCAAAATCTTTTTTGGTATCATACAAATGTCCAAATGAAAAACGCCAGTCTTTATCAATCAAAATCAACTCTCTATTCGATTTTTGAGCTGAAACCAGAAAAGATAATAGTAGAAAAAAAGAAAGGAAAGTTTTTGGGATAAAGGTGGTTTTCATAAGTGTGGTTGTTAGTAAATCAAATAGCGATAAAAATAAGGTTTTTACCCTAATGAGATTAATAGTATTTTATCAAAACATAATAACTCATTCATACTAACGCTCCTAAAAAGGATTTCAAAATTTAGAATGAATCTAATGGCTTAAGATTAAATAATAATTTTCTTTTGATGTAACTTTATCTTTAAAATCATTAAAAAGCGACAAATATTATGAGTACTATTATAAACGAAAATAGACTCCACAGTAAATTTAAAACCCTGGATCATAAGATTAACGAACTTAATGATCAGAAAATCGTTGCTTTTTTTGAATCTTTAGGATTAACAGAAAGAAATGATGTGGCAAAGGATTTCCTGAAATGGGAAAACATTCTGATAGTCGTTCCAAATCGACATGTATCTCATGAATTGAAATACTATAAATATGCTATTTCCAGGATTTCATTTCTGACAAATCCTTATGCAGATCAAATTCATATTTTTGATTTGAAAGATTGGAAAAATGCATCGCAGAACAAAACCCAGTTTCAGATTAGAGAAATGCTGAAAACGAGTTTTGGCGGGGTTAGAAGAAATGCAAATCATCGAGAATAATTTGTTTTTCTTTGTAAAATGAAGTGGATCACCAGAGAAAGACCAAAAATTGACAGAATTGCCTGTCCGTGGCTGATTAAAAAATTTGTTGACTCTGAAGCCGAATTTATTTATGTTTCTTTTAATGACGTTTTAGCAAAAGCGGCAGCATTAAATGCGATTCCGTTTGATATTCCAGATGTAGAATTTACGCATTATAACGAAGAATGCACTTTTGATTATATCATTAAAAAGTACCAAATAAACGATCCGGCAGTTTTAATTATGGCAAAAATTGTTCGTGGCGCCGATACCGACCGCCACGACTTTGCCAAAGAATCGGCTGGACTTTGGGCAATTTCTGCCGGACTTTCTCATAATATTACAAACGATGCCGAATTGCTCGAAACTGGATTGAAGTTATACGACGCTTTGTATAGCTGGGCAAAACATTTATACAAACAAAATCATCTGCAGAATAGTCCGTTTGAAAGTTTACTTCACGAAGTGTATCAAAAGTTTTTGATTGAGAAAAAATCAAATCAGAAAACTCCTTCTTGGGTTAAAGAATTAAAAAACATTATTCAGGATCAAATTGATTCGCAGTTTACTTTTGATTTAAAGAAAATCTCCAATGATTTAGAATTGAATCCTTCCTACTTGTCAAGAGAATTTTCTAAATATTTTGAGGATTTAAATTTCGGAGAATACGTTCGAAAACTTCGAATAGAAAAAGCCATCAACTTGATTCAAAATACTACTTATACTTTAACCGAAATAGCATATATGACGGGCTTTTCTGATCAAAGTCATTTTACCAGAATCTTCAAATTGCAAACTGGAAAAAATCCTTCTTCTTATAGAAAAAACACCTTAAAAAGTAATTCAGATACAAAAGGTAAATAACGTTCTATTTATAGATTTTCATTGTTAATAGTTTTGCTTCTTAATTAACAAAAACTACAATGAAATCATTCAGAAACTTTTACGTAATTACTTTATTCATTTTAAGCTTTACTATTTTTTCTCAAACCACTTATCCAAAAATCACAGGATATTTCGGGATTCTTCATCCTATCGCCACTTTTAGCAGTGAACAAACGGCTGTAAATTTCAGAGATTATTATGCCATTGGATTTCCTACCGGAATCAATATTTGGAAAAATCAAAAAATAGGTTTTTCTTTTGAAGTCGTACCCAATATCAGAGTTCAGGGAAACAGTGATAAAGTAACCAATTTGCTATTTCATCCCGGCGTTTTAGTAGTTTTAGGAAACGGCTACACTTTTGCAGGAAGAGCCGCTTTTGAAAGCAGCGGCAGATATGGTGTGACGCCAGTGTTAAATAAAACCGTCATAAAAAGCGACAATTGCAGTTATTTTGTAGCTGTTCCTCTTCCAATTCGTTTTGGAAATGATCATCCAGCCTCTTTTACGGTTGGATTTCAATTTGGAATCGCTTTTTAGATTTCTTAAAAAAGGAGTTAAAAAAGGAGTTTTTTTTTAACTCATTTAATTTCAAAAATTCTAATAAATTTTTGCTCTAATTTTTTCCTTTTCCTTTCTTCTTTCCATCTGGAATAAAAAATAACAATCAGAAGAAATAAACTCACAATTGTAGTTGCTCGTCTTAGACCTCTTCCAAAGAAAAGGAAAAATACATTAATAAATATTAGAAAAACTACCGGAGAAAATTTTGTCCAAAGCAGTTGAAATTTGCTATTTTCTTCAACGACGTAATTGACATTAACCCGATTATCAATATTCTTATAGTTCCCTCTCACAATAAAAATGGTTGGAGATGTTGCTGAATTTATTGTTAACCGAAAACTTTCATCATCAAAAAGTCCGTAAAAAGGTTTTACGCCGCCAAAAACAGGAAATAACCTAAAGTGGCTTAGACTGACTTTCAAAGAACCCATTTCTATATTATTGTGCAATCTCGTCTGGAAATCCGACAAAGAAAGATTTGATTCCTTTTTATGAAGCATCACGGCGCTAACAAACTTTTGATTTTTTCTTCTAAAGTCTGTCCGTGAATGTTTTTAGCTATAATAATTCCGTTTTTATCAATTAAAAAATTCAAAGGAACAGATTGTAATTTATAGTCTGCAACGGCAGGAGACTGCCAGTATTTTAAGTCGCTGACGTTTGTCCAAGGTAATTTTCCTTTTGCAATTGCAGCCGTCCATAAAGGCTTTTTGGTATCCATAGAAACACCGTAAATGGATAATTTTTCAGGATAAGTATTGTTTAATTTCAGCAATAAAGACTGTTCTTTAATGCATGGTCCGCACCACGAAGCCCAAAAATCAATTAACACTAAAGAACCTCTTAATGAGGAAAGTGCAATGTTTTCTCCTTTTGCATTTGGAAGATCAATTTCCGGAGCAATGTCTCCAACATCAACACCAACAACCTGGGCCTTTGAATTGGTAATTACACAACATAAGAATGCTAGAATAAGTAAAGTTTTTTTCATAATAGATTAAGTTTAATTTGTTTGGGGATTATTTGTTTTGTGATCCTTCGTTCCTCAGGATAACAATAATATGTAATAAATCTTTGTCTTTACAAGACTAATACATAAAGCAAATATAAATTTTCTTTACCAAATTCTTTATCATTCCTTCTCCTCCATCATAAAATTATCCTAAATAAATCTTCCTTAATTGGTATATCGGGAAAAGTCGATATATTTGTACCATGGAAACGATAGAAATTTTTAAAGCTTTATCTAACAAGTCCAGACTGCAAATGCTGGAGTGGTTAAAAGAACCCGAAATTAACTTTCCTGGTCAGCTGGAGCATGCCGGATTTGAACACGGAGTATGTGTGGGGCAGATTCAGGCCAAGGCTGGTTTAACACAATCGACAGTTTCAGAATATCTGTCTATTTTACAACGCGCTGGTTTTATCGAAGCCAAACGTGTTGGACAATGGACTTACTATAAACGCAACGAAGGTGCCTTTGAAGCACTTAGTAAATTAATTCAATCTAATTTGTAAAATTACTATGAGTACAAACAACCTTTTTTCTCCGTTTAACTTAAAAACGTTAAACCTGAAAAACAGAATCGTAATGGCGCCAATGACGCGCTCTTTTTCTCCAAACGGAGTTCCAACTGACGAAGTAGCGGCCTACTACCAAAAAAGGGCCGAAGGTCAGGTTGGCTTAATATTATCTGAAGGAACTGTAATTGACAGACCTTCATCATCAAATGATGCTAATGTTCCTCATTTTTACGGCGATTTAGCCTTAAACGGATGGAAAAAAGTAATTGACGAAGTTCACGCTGCCGGCGGGCAAATGGGACCGCAGATCTGGCACATGGGAATTATGGATAACCACCATTCCGGATGGGTTCCTCCAGTTCCTTTTGAAGGTCCGTCTGGATTAAACCGTCCTGATTTTAGAAATGGCGTAGCAATGACCGAAAAAGATATTGAAGATACTATACTTGCTTTTGGTAAAGCGGCGGCTGATGCTAAAAGATTAGGTTTTGATACGATCGAAATTCACGGTGCACACGGTTATTTAATCGATCAGTTTTTTAGAGCTGAAACAAATTTACGTGAAGATATTTACGGCGGTAAAACATTGCCGGAACGTAATCGTTTTGCTATCGAAGTAATCAAAGAAATCAGAAAACAAGTTGGGAATGATTTTGCCGTTATTATGCGTTTTTCTCAATTCAAACCTTCTGATTACAATTATAAACTGGCTAAAAATCCGCAGGAATTAGAAGCCTGGCTTACTCCTCTTGTGGATGCCGGAGTTGATATTATACACGCATCACAACGCAGATTCTGGGAACCAGAATTTGAAGATTCTGATTTAAACTTTGCAGGCTGGGCTAAAAAGGTAACTGGAGCGCCAACTATTACAGTTGGTTCTGTTGGACTTTCTGGTGATTTCTTTGGTGCTTTTGCCGGAGAAAGCTCTGAGCCAACTTCTTTAGAAGAACTAAACAGACGTTTCGACAGAGGCGATTTTGATTTGGTTGCTGTTGGAAGACCACTTTTATCTGATCCGAATTGGGTGGCTAAAATCAAAGCAGGAAAAACAGATCAACTGAAAGGTTTCAGTAAAGAAGCTTTAGGACAATTGGTTTTAGAATAAATTTCAAGATACTAAGTCACTAAGATTCTAAGGGATTAAGTTTTTTTTTTGAATACCATAATTAAAAATTTATCTTTGCAGTCATGAAATTCCTGAACAGCATATTACGCCTTCCTTTTTTCAGCACTTATTATTATGCAATAATACTTGCTCGGAAAGGCTATGCATATAATTCAACGTATTCACGATTGTAAATTAAACAGATAAAAATTATATAACCTTAAAGCCCGGGCATTTTGTCCGGGCTTTTTTATTTTCAAAAAAATGGAAACAATTCAAAAACTTAAAGAAAACACCGCCATCTTTCTTCCAGAAAATGGTTTGGAAGAAAAACTAAATCAAGCTGCAAAAGAAAACAGGAAACTGATTATCAAACTGGGTTTTGACCCAACGGCTCCTGATTTGCATTTGGGACATGCTGTTGTCTTAAAAAAACTGAAACAATTTCAGGATTTAGGGCATCAAATTGTGATTTTAGTCGGAAGTTTTACAGCCAGAATTGGCGATCCGACAGGGAAAAACAAAAGTAGAAAACCATTAACAGCTGAAGAAGTACAGCATAATGCTGAAACTTACATTACACAATTATCCAAAATTATTGATGTTGAAAAAGCACAGATTGTTTTTAACTCTGATTGGTTGGATCAACTTTCTTTTTCGGAAGTGATTCAGATTATGTCAAACGTTACTGTTGCTCAGCTTATGCAACGAAATGATTTCAACAAACGTTTTACAGAGAATTCCCCAATCGCGATGCACGAATTGGTTTACCCAATATTACAAGGTTTTGATTCGGTTAAAATTAATGCTGACATTGAAATGGGCGGTACCGATCAGCTTTTTAATTGTACCATGGGAAGACAATTACAGGAAACCTTTAAAATGTCGGGACAAATTGTGATGTGTATGCCTTTATTAAGAGGATTGGACGGAAAGGAAAAAATGAGCAAATCGCTGAACAATATTATTGGTTTAACGGATGAACCAAATGAAATGTTTGGTAAAACCATGTCTATTCCAGATGATCTTATTCCGGAATTTTTAGATCTAACGACCGATTTTTCATCAAAAGAAAAACAAGAAATCAGGAAAAGACTGGAACAAGAAAATCCGATGAATATTAAAAAACTAATTGCCAAAAATATCATTAGCCAATACCATGATAAAAAAAGTGCCGAAGATGCCGAGGAATTCTTTATAAATCAATTTCAAAATAAAAATGCAGAAGCAAAATCTTTTACCTCGATTATGATTTCCTCTTTAAAAAATGAATTGAATGAAATGACTTTAATTGATCTCTGTGCAATAATTAAAAATGATATTACAAAATCGGCCAACAGAAGACTGATTGAAAGTGGCGCCGTCCAAATTAATCACGAAAAGATTTTAAATCCGTACGAATTGATTCCGCTGATAAAAGAAACAAAAATTAAAATCGGAAAGCGGAATTTTTATGAGTTACTTTAAATTAAGATGCAAAGTGGCAAAGTAACAAAGAAACAAAGGTTTTACTTTGATTACCTAAAAGCAAAGGGATAAACTTACTCATTTATCCCTTTTTTGAATATCATAACTAACAAAATTAAGAGATTCAATATTTTTATTGAGGTACAAAGTTGCAGAGAGACAAAGAGACAAAGCATAAAAACTCTGCACCTTTGTCACTTTGTTACTTTGTACCTTAATTAGATCTTTTCTGAAACTTATTTACAAGCCATTTTCTAACTGGTTCATCATATAATTTTAAACATACAAAAGCCAATACGATACTTACAATTAAAACTCCGATTCCTTCTAAATATCCATCTGCCATTGAAACTTTATTGTCCACAACCCAAGCGGTAAACCAATAAATTAATGGATAATGTGTGATATAAATTGGATACGAAATATCTCCCAAAGCTTTACAGATTTTTAGAGAAACTTCATTCTTAATTTCTCCTCCTGCACCAATAGCAACAATAAGTGGAAACATGAAAATAATACAGAAAGATTCATATAAACCATTGATCCAAAGACTATTTTCATCTCCAAATCGTGGTAAAGCCAAAATGATAGTGATTAAAATACTACAAATCCAAAAAGCATTTTTTACATGAATCAGTTTGCCTAAACGACATAACAAAACACCGGCAAAAAATGGATACAGTAAACGTGTAAAACCAACATTCATCTGTTCCAGATTCAAAGACCATCCCCCAATTACATCTCCTTTTGTTCCAAAAACAGTATAATTGATTAACAGTCCTGCAAATATCAATACGAAAACTGACATTACTTTATTCGAAAATTTTCTAAAGATTACGGCATACAAGATGTTTGCAATATATTCGAAGAAAAGCGACCACGCCGGACCATTTAAAGGATGCATTTCTCCCCAACCTCTAATTTCTAATGAAGGTGGTATCGGTAATAAAGTAAAACCGATTACCATAGTCAAAATAACTTTCCAGACTTCCATTCCTTCAATCATTGGAAATAATATATCTGATGCCTGAAAATAATAAAATATAGCGCCTATAATCATTCCCATAATTACCATTGGCTGTAAACGGATCAATCGGCGTTTGTAAAATTCCCATTGTCCCATTTTGCCCCAGCGATCATCATACGCGTAAGCGACAACAAATCCGGATAAAAGAAAAAAGAAATCAACGGCTAAATATCCGTGATTGATAATTTGTTTGAAACGGTTTCCCCCGGCAAAAGCTTCAAAAATATGAAAAGCAACTACCAGAATAGCTGCAACACCACGCAGACCATCTAAAATTTCATAGTGCTTTTTTGGTGTAATATCAGATGAAATTGAACTCATTTATATTTAGTTTTGGTTAAGTTTTTAGTATAGTGTAAGATATTGGAATTAATTCTATTGATGATTTTTTAGCCATTCGGATCTTCTCTGATCTGGAAGATGTTTTACAGAGAAGTTTTCAAATTTAGCTTCAAATCCTTTTCCGTCAGGAGAAGCGGCCATTAAACCAACCATTACAGGCGTATTGTCTTGCAAAGGTGCATTTCTGGTCATAATATAGTTTTTATCATCAAAAGAATAAAATACCTCAACAGCATCTAATCGTCGTACAGCTTTAATCCAGATAAATGGAGGTGCTTTTTCCAGCGTTGTTACGCTCCAATCACTTTTATCATGTGTTACAACAGTACTTACATTGAATTTCCCGTCCACAAACTCAACACCGGTTTTGATGTAGTTTTTTTCGTCAATGCGGATCATTAAACCCATTTGATCAAAACGGGCAATGTAATTTCCTGTCAATTTTACTTTAGCTTCAAATTCTCCTCCGTAAGTTGCATAATAAAACGGGGCGTCATCAACTGTAAATCCGTAATGCGAAATTCTCCAGTAATCACTGTTTGCCGTCACATTCATAATTAAAGCATTATTTTTAATTTCCCATTTATCAGGTTCATTAAACCATTGCATTTTACTAAGAGTTTGTGCTGATATATTTTGGCACAAAAACAAACCAATTGTAAAAAATAATATTCTTTTCATTTTATTTGATTCTTAATTTATCAAAAGTAAAACTTCTAACATTTTACTCCTAACCTTTAACTTTTTTTAAGACAAAAGCAAAGCTGCAAATTTTTACACTTGCAGCTTTACAAACCAACCAATTTTTAGAAATAAAAACTTATTTAAGTGAGAATCCCACTTTAGATTTTATGTCTGTTGATGAAGCACCAATAACTGCTTCGAAATCACCAGGTTCTGCAACCCAGTCATGTTTTTTATCATCAAAGAAACTTAAAGCTGTTTTATCGATTGTAAAAGTCACCGTTTTTTCTTCTCCGGCTTTAAGAGCTATTTTTTCGAATCCTTTTAACTCTTTTACCGGACGTGGTAAAGAAGATTTAGAATCTGTAATATACAATTGTACAACCTCTGCTCCTTCTCTGCTTCCTGTATTTTTAACATTCACAGAAAATGTAATCTGATCTCCGGCATTGATTTGTTTTTTATCTGCTGTTACTTTTCCATAAGCAAAAGTCGTGTAGCTTAAACCGTGTCCGAAAGAGAACAATGGTTTGATTTTATGTTTGTCTGCCCAACGGTATCCTACAAAAATTCCTTCATTATACTTTACCTCATCTCCACCAGGAAACTCTCCTAAAGCGTGAGCTCCGTTATCCGCTAATTTTACAGGGAAAGTGAAAGATAATTTCCCTGATGGATTTACATCTCCAACTAAAACATTTGCTAATGCATTTCCTGCTTCTGTACCTAAAAACCAGCCTTGAACAATTCCCGGAACTTCATTAACCCACGGCATTGCAACAGCATTTCCTGAAATATTTACAAAAACGATGTTTTTGTTCACTTTAGCCAAATCGGCAATTAATTTGTCCTGACCATAAGAAAGGTTCAATTCTTTACGATCATGCCCTTCAGCATCCTGATTGTCACTTTTGTTTAAACCTCCAATAAAAAGAACGATATCAGCATCTTTAGCTACTTTTAAAGCTTCTGCAGATAATTCTGCCGGAGAACGTTTATCTTCTAAACTAACTTTAGCTACAACTCCATTATAATTACTTGTTGGATCACCAACATAACCTCTTGCGTATACAATTTCAGCCTGGTTTCCGATTCTTTTCTTTAAACCTTCAAGCGGTGTAATTTCGTATCTTGCTTTTAGTGAAGAACTTCCTCCACCAACTGTCATCATTTTAATCGCATTTTCTCCAATTACAGCAATCTTTTTAGTTTTAGAAAGATTGATAGGTAATATGTTGTTTTTGTTTTGAAGTAAAACAATTCCTTCTTCTGCAATTTTACGACCAGCCAAAGCATGTTCCTCTGTTCCAAAAGATCCGAAAGGACGATTTCTGTCCATAGTCGTCAGGAAAGACAAACGTAAAATACGACGTACTTTTTCGTCTAATTCTTTTGTTCCTACTTCACCTTTTCTGATCATTTCAGAATATGGTTTTGCCAAATAATAGTTATCGTAGGCATTACTTGTTCCCCATGATAATCCGTTTGTCCATGAACCGAATTCCATATCTAAACCATTGTGAATAGCTTGTTTTGTATCGTGAACTCCACCCCAGTCAGAAACTACAACTCCTTTGAAGCCCCATTCTCCACGAAGTATATCATTCAATAAATATTCATTGTGGCAGCATTGCTGACCTTTGTATTTGTTGTAAGACCCCATAATTGCCCAGGCATCTCCGTCCTGAACCGCAGCTTTAAAAGCAGGAAGATAGATTTCGTACAAAGCACGATCATCAACTACTACGTTTACAGAGTTACGATTGGTTTCCTGATTGTTTAAAGCGAAATGTTTTACACAAGCTGCTACTCCATTTGCCTGAACACCTTTAATATATGGAACTACCATTTTTGAAGTTAAAAACGGATCTTCTCCCATATATTCGAAGTTACGTCCGTTTAATGGGCTTCTGTAAATATTAACCCCTGGTCCTAATAATACATTTTTGTTACGAAAACGTGCTTCTTCTCCAATTGATTTACCATATAAAGAAGCTAATTCTTTGTTCCATGTTGCCGAAAGTGCAGTAAGTGCCGGGAAAGCGATACAAGAATCATTTGTCCATCCTGCCTGATCCCATTCGTCCCATTTTACCTCTGTACGAATTCCGTGTGGTCCGTCTGTCATCCAGTTTTCCGGAATTCCCAGACGCTTTACACCTGGAGAACTAAATTTTGACTGCGCGTGAATCATGGCAATCTTTTCTTCTGTTGTCATTCGCGAAAGTGCATCCTCTACTCTTTCATCAATTGGCTTTTTATCATCAAGATAAACTGGAACTTTATTTTGGGCATTCATTCCCAAAGAACTTAGCAAAAGTAAAACAACAACTGTTTTAACGTTTTTCAACATAATAATAATTTATTAAAGCATTAGGTTATTATAGTATAATATGTGGTTTCTTCTAAAAGAACTTTTTTATCATAATGTAAAACTAAAACGTTATCGTACACGTTGCATTTTTAGATTAAAAAAAGTAGTGGCTTAAAAATACAAAAAACTGATTTACAAACATTTAACAAAAATAAACCAGTAAAAAAAGTAGTAGATTTAAAATAAATATTTATACTTTCAAAGCTATTGAACCGATTTTCATGACCATTTCTTCGAAATCATTTCGGGAAACTACCGCCTTATTTCTAGCCCGGGTTCTATAGTTGTAAATTGTACTTAAAGAGTAACGTAAAAATGCCGCTATTTTGACACTGTCTGTAATTCCGAGTCTGATTAATGCAAAAATTCGAAGTTCTGTATTCAGCAATTCATTTTGTTTGAGAACAATCTGTTCTTCCGGAATTAATAAAGCATTGAAATCTTTTACAAATGTTGGGTATAAATTTAAAAAGATAATATCAAAGTTTTTGTACAATTCTTCTAACTCATTATCTACTAAAGTTGTTGACTTCAGAATTTTATAAATTTCATCAAACTGTTTTGCTGTTGCTTTTTTGTTTAGAATAATACGGTAGTTTTCTAATTTATTAATATAAGTCGAGCATAAATTGAAAAAATGTGCAATGTATTCTTCTTTAACCAAATTAGATTCAGACAATTGCAGATTACTTTGCTGTAACTGACTATTGGTTTCAGTAATATCTTTATTTAATTCTGCCAGTTTCTGACTGGTTTCATACAATTTTGATCGAATTCGGGAAACTTTTTTCATCTGTTTGTAGACGTAAATAATGGCTACCAATAAAAAAAGAGACAACAAACTGATACAAAGCAAATAAATCTGCAATTCGCTTTTTCGTTGTTTTTCCCGTTCTAAATAAACGGTATTGATAATCGAATAAACTTCTGACATTAACAAAGTTCGAAACTGAACATTACAATACAAGGCATCTTCAATTGCAGACTGTGTTAATTTATATGCCATATCAACATCACCAATTTCATAAAAAACCAAAGCTAATTCCTGAAGTGAAGCATTGTCTTTATTCGCGTTTTTTATATCTGATGTGGCAGAAAGAGCATAGTATTTTTTTCTGTCTTCTAACTGATGGGTTGCCTCTGCAATTTTACCCAATAAATAGGTAATCATAGCATAATTTGGACTTTCTTCTTTTGTTTTGTTTAATAAAGAAAGTAATTGCTTTTCCGGCTCTTTGTATTTTCTATGAATGAAAATATCTTGTTGAATTCTGTTAATTTGATATTCTAATGTATTCGGATCTAAAATATTCAGCAAAGAATCACGATATTTTCCAATCTGTATTCTATATTCTTTATTATCGCTATTGGCAGCATAATGTTCGAAAAATTCCCGATACGAAATGTAATAATGAGGCAATAATGATGAAGCCAGATTCTTTTTATTGATACTTTTTAAAATAGCTTCAGATTCACGATATTTTCCGGATGACGAATAAAGTGTAACCAATTGAAGTTGAGCTAAATTTAAAAGTTCTTTATTTTGAAGCTCTTCAGCAATTCTAATATTCTTCTTTACATATTGAATAGCCGAATCTGAGTTCAACTTCTGATATTCAAGATACAGCGTTCTATTATAATTATACTCCTGCTCTTTGGTTAGATTATCCGATTTTATCTTCTTGAAATTAAGAATTCTTTCTTCCTTTATTTTTACGTAATGCTGTTTGTTTTTTATTGCTTCATTTAATTGTTTTAAAATAACATCACTGCTTTCCAATGCAAACACCGGAAAACTAACAATAAAAAGAAACAGAAATAAGTAATAATTTTTCAAGCTGATTTAATATAAAGGAATTACAAATATAACAAAGCGAAAATATAAAAATTGAATTATTTGACTATGGTTAAAATGTACTAAAAATGGGGGTGATTTAGATTTTGATATAAATAAAACAATCAAAAACCAAAATTGATATAAATAAAATGATTTCGAATTGATCAAAATCAAACTCGAAATCATTTATATGTCTTATTATATTAAAGTTAATTATGTACTGCAATTGGCGCTGCCAAACAACTTTCAGGAATATCAAAAGAATTTACCAAAGCCACTGCATCCGGGCGAATGTCCCAACAAAGCTGATTGACCATTTTTCGGACTGCTTTTGTTTTCACGGCTTCCATATAACCATCTTCCAAATACCAGGCTTTATTTTTTTCTATTTGCGAAAGTGCATATAATTGACACTGCTTCGTCAAAATCGCTTTTGATTCTTCATCTTCAATTGCTTTAATTGCTGTTTGAAATTGCTCTAAAACTATTCTTTCCAAATAAGCCTGAGCCACATCAATCATTTGGTGTTGTACAACGTTAAAGGCGTCATAAGCTTCTAAACCGCCATCAACCAGTTTTTTAATACGTCTTGCAGCCGAAGCCAGAATTGTTTTTTCTCTGTGAACAAAAGCCTGAAGATGAAATTCGCCGTCCAATAAATGCTCATCGTCTGTTCTTCTGGTTGCTATTGGATTTTTTTCTGTAATTGCCGTTTTAGCATTTTCATAAACGTAATTGATTATTCCCAAAGACCCCATTTCTCCAAATGATTTTCTAAATTCAGATAAACGATTTTTAGCAACCAATTGCATTAAAACGGTATTATCTCCTTCAAAAGTGGTATAAATTTCAGTATCGTTTTTTAAAGCATCGATTCTGTTTTCAGACAAATAACCTTTTCCACCGCAAGCTTCACGGCACTCTTGCAAAATATCTCTTGTGCTCCAGGTTGAATACGATTTCATTCCGGCAGCCAAAGCTTCAATTTCCTGCATTTCGGCTTCGGTTCTATTTAAAAATCTATTCGTTAGATATTGAAGCGCAAAATGCATAGCATAAGTTTTAGCTAAATGTGGTAATAATCTGCGCTGATGCATTCTATAATTTAAAATCGGAACTTCTGATCCTCCTTCCGGCCCAAACTGTCTTCTTTGATCGCTGTAGCGAATTGCAACTGTCAATCCGGATTTGGCTGCTGCTAAAGCCGAACGCGGAATTCCGATTCGTCCTCCGACCAAAGTTCCTAACATCGTAAAAAACCTTCTGTTATCACTCGGAATCGGACTTTCGAATTCTCCCTTTTCATTTACTGAAGCAAAACGATCCAGCATATCGTCTTTCGGAATCACCACATTATCGAAACTAATCGTTCCGTTATCTACTCCGTTTAATCCCATTTTATGACCACAATCTCCAATTGTTACGCCTTTTACAACATTTCCGTCTGGATCGCGTAATGGCACAACAAATGGATTTACTCCATAATCATGTCCATCAATAATCAGTTTTGCGAATACAGTGGCCTTTTGTCCATGAACTGCTGCATTACCGATATATTCTTTTTGAGCATTTTTATTTGGTGTGTGAATAGTGAAAGTTTGATCGTTATGATTGTAAGTTGCTGTAGTTTCTAAACCTTTTACATTTGATCCGTGATGTGTCTCTGTCATAGCAAAACAACCCGGAAGTTTCAGCGAACCAATATCTTTTAAATATTTAGCATAGTGTTTTTCGGTTCCTAAAGATTGTACGCTCATTCCCCACAATCCAAACTGAACACCAAATTTAATTACCAAACTTAAATCGTGGTAACTCAGTGTTTCCATAATCGCAAAATAATCGGCTATATTTTCCCCTCCTCCATATTGCTTTGGATAGGCCATATTTCCGAGATTTTCATCGGCTAATATTTTACACCATTTATAAACCGTCTGTCTGAAGACATTAATATCTGTAGAAGTTTCATAAGCAAATTCAGGTCTCGAAATGACCGATTTTACTTTTTCGATTATTGCCGCTTCTTTTCCGTTTAAGATTTTAGTAATTTTCTGAATATCGAAAGAGGCGTTGGTATGTGAATCTGCGGTAAAGGAGCCTGCTTTGGTTTTAAAGTTTTGAAGTGCTTCTTCTCCTAAAATTCCTAAATCATTTTCCAGCTTTACAAAATCTGATTCTATTGGTGACAAATCCAAATCGTTTCCTGAAAGTGCTTTTGCAATATCAAAAATCGACTTTATAGAAGAAGTATCCTGAATGCTTTTTTCAATATCCGATTTCCATTCTGTAAGTTCATTTCGCGAAGGCGGATTTGAAATATCTACTTTAGATAATAAATATCCTTTCTCTTCTTCTGATAAAACAGTTAGCGAATTAATAAACTCTTTTAGTGTCGAAAATTCTTTCTGTGTCAGTAAATCATCTGACCACACTAAATAAAATAACGGAGTAAAGGCTTGAAGTTTGGTAGCTTTCATATCAATATATTAGGATTCGGTTTGTATTATTTTTTTTAGCCACAGATTAAAAGGATTTAAAAGATTTTTTTGTCCGCCACGAATTCCACGAATTTTCACAAATTTAATTCTCTATTCTTAAAAAAATAATTCGTGCAAATTCGTGTAATTTGTGGCGACAATTTTTAATCCCATTAATTCGTGAATTCGTGGCTATCTTTTTATTACACTTTATCGCATAAAAAAACAGGAATGAAAAATACTCATTCCTGTTTAAACATCCTGTTAAGATTCTTGTAATTTTCGATTTTAAACCAATAAAAAATATGAAAACTCAGATTATGAACCTTTGGATATTGCGGTCATTTTTTGCCTGATGGCAAAAATATGATGTGAATTAAAAACTAACACTGCGGTAAAAATGATTCCATAAGCCGTAATCTGCAGCGCGGTAATATTTTCTTTGAAAAAAAAGGCAGCCAGTCCAAATGCAATCATCGGATTGATGTTTAAAAGCATACCAACCGTTGAAGAATTGATTCCGGAAAGCGCATATAAATTTAAAAACAACGGAATTATCGTAAACATAATTGCAATGGTCTCAATGCAGAGATAAAACTTAAATTCCGTTGGTACCGGTCCCCCAAAAACCGGATAAAAAGGTAATAATACTAATCCTGCCAAGGTAATATGAAAAGTTAGTACAATAAATTTATCAAAACCTTTATTAGCACGCTGACTTACTAAATAAGCGGCATATGTTAATCCAATAATTATACTGAAAACCATATCCATAATGGCAGCATAAGACAACAACATACAACCGGAAATACTTAATCCGACTGAAATCCACTGTGTTTTAGACAGTTTTTCTCTTAATATGAAATAGGCCAATAATGTTGTCAAAATCGGGCATACCAGATATGCCAGAGAAGTTGCTTTAACACTGACATGATTCATTACATAAATATAAGTAAACCAGTTTCCCATTAAAAAAGCACTTCCGCCAATATTTAATAAAACCGATTTTCTTTTTTCAGCTTTTGGTAAAGCTTTAAAAATTGCAACTGTCTCTTTTATTTTTTTTCTTTTAAACAAAAGAGCGATCAAAAGCATCAAAATACTACAGCTGAAAACGCGATAAAACAAAATATCCAGCGACGGATATTCATGAATTGGTCTTAAGACCAAACTGAAAAGTCCCCATGTAGTAAAGGCAATTATAGCCGCTATATAATACTTTGTTGTTTTCACAAAAACGTTGTTTTGAATTGTTTTCTTTTGACGACGCAAATTTCTAAAAAATAAAACAGCAATACAGATACAGTTTTTGTAAATTGCACCATAACAGTTTTGTTTTTTATGAAAAATTCCAATTACTTATATCTTCAATTTGCAGATCGTATCGAAAAACAGATCAAATCCGGTTTACTGAATGTTGGTGACAAACTGCCGTCCATACGGGAAGTTTGTGCCGAAACGGGCTACAGCATGAGCACAGTGAGTAAAGCGTATTATGAAGTAGAAAGTCGTTCTTTGATTGAGTCCCGTCCTCAATCCGGTTATTATGTTAGTAATATTTCGGCACGAACCATTACCGAACCATCGGCAAGTACGCCTATTTTAACGTTGGAAAACATAGAACGAGAAGACTTAGTAGATTTAGTTTATGGCGATATGCGTAAAAAAGACCTTACGATGCTTTCACTTGGTTTTCCGTCAAATGAATTACTGCCAATTGCAAAACTGAATAAAGGAATGGTTCAGGCGATGCGACAACTTCCAAATAGCGGAACGAGTTATGAGGAAATTCAGGGAAATAGCAATTTACGCAAAGAAATTGCCCGCTGGTCGTTTACCTGGGGTGGTTCTTTGACCGAAGACGATATTATTACAACTCCCGGCTGTATTTCTGCGATTTCAGACTGTTTACTGACTTTGACAAAACCCGGAGACACTATTATTACAGAAAGTCCTGTTTATTTTGGAATTTTACAGTTGGCAAGATCTCTAGGGTTGTATGTGATGGAACTTCCAACCAATATGACAACAGGAATTGAACTCGAAGCAGTTAAAAAGACACTGGCTTCCAATAAAGTAAAAGCCTGTGTTTTAATGAGTAATTTCAGCAATCCGTCTGGCAGTATGATGCCGAATGAACATAAAATAGAAATTGTCCGCTTAATGGAATTTTACAATGTTCCTTTAATAGAAGATGATATTCACGGTGATTTGTACTTTGGCACAAGCCGTCCAACCAATTGTAAAACCTACGACGAAAGCGGGATTGTACTTTGCTGTAGTTCTGTTTCTAAATCTTTGGCTCCTGGTTATCGTGTAGGATGGGTTTCTCCAGGGAAATTCAAAAAAGAAATTCTGCGAACCAAATTATATCATACTATTTCCAATACAACTATCACTCATGAAGTGGTGGGAGATTTTTTGAAAAACGGCCGTTATGAAAACCATCTTCGCAAAATTCGTCAGATTTTAAATCGAAACTGCACCAATTATATCAATACTGTTTTAGAATCTTTTCCGGCGGGAACAAAAGTAAGTCAGCCACAAGGCGGTTTTTTTCTTTGGGTTGAAATGGATAAAAAAATAGATACTGCTGCCTTTTATCATTTGGCTTTAAAACACAATATCAGCATTGCACCGGGAAGGATTTTTTCGCTTCAGGATCAATTTTCAAACTGTATGCGATTGAGTTTTGGATTGCCTTGGTCGAATGAATTGAGAACTGCTATCCAAACTTTGGGAAGATTAGCGAAACAATTGTAAATACACAAACAAACATTTCGTTTTAACATAACCCGTGGTTTTAACCGCGAGGACATATAGAAGATTTTGATATTTATTGCGTTCCAGTGGCTGAAACCACTGGCTAGGTTTAAAATGCTTGTGAATTTAGCAATCAAACAAAAAAAGCTGGACAGCGCAACTACACACTGTCCAGCCAACAATTAAAAGAAGACCAAAATTAAATAGTTATAAGACAAAATAAGCGTCTTTCTCGACTTTCTTAGGTTCGTCTACTAAGTGAAATTCATTCAGAATATCAAATTCGCTTTGATATTCGTTTAGCATTTGCTTGATATTTTTTTCAATAGTATTTGCAATAGCCGTAACTGGTGTATCGGTTGCTCTGTTTTCAAATGGATCCTGCAAATGAATTGCCATTCTTTCGATCAAAAAGAAAGCGGCACCAATTGCTGTAATTAACGGAATCGCAAACCAGCTTAACACACTTGTTAATCCAAAAGGCAATAACAAAATAAATAAACATAAAGTCAATCTGATATACATACTGTAAGTTGTTGGAAAAATGGTATTTTTAATTCTCTCACACTTCCCCATTTCATCACAAAGTCTGGACAACGTATTATCGATTTCGACCTGCTGATACATATTGATTTTCTTTTCGTTTTTTGCATTTCGCAAATCTCTTGCATGCAGCATCAAAATAGCATTCGGAACGTTTTGATGGTTTTTGATGTATTTAATTTCTTCTTCACTCATCAAACCTTCTAGCGGTTTTATGGCGTTTCTGTTTCTAAGAGATTCTCCTAAACTATAACACCACGCAATCTGTCTTTTCGCAAAATTCTCTTTGAATTCGCTGGCTTCAACAGAAAAATCAGGATCTTTATAAAACGTCAAAACCTGACGAATTAAAGTTCTGGAATCGTTTACAACAGCTCCCCAGACAATTCTGGCTTCCCACCACCTGTCATAAGCCTGATTGGACTTAAACGCTAATAATAGGGAAATAATAGTTCCAATCATCGTTGGAATCGCAATTGGAATATCTACGGGAAGGTTTATAAAATAGTGATGAAATATTTCAAATAGTACGGTATAAGCCAATACTAAAGCAATTTCTACTTTAATTTTCCCGAGAACGTACTTCATTGGTATTCTTTTCCTTAATAACATATTTTCGGTTTTAAATTAATATTGCAGCTGTTTAGTAATTAGTTCTTAGTACCTAGTTATTTGTCTTTATACTTAATTAATATTCACTAAGGACTGGGTACTAAGAACTATTTACTAAACTATCTCTTCGTACAATGAGAGCACCGGAAGTCCCAATTTCTCATTGACATTTTCTTTTTTTACTTTCTTAAATTTGATTTTTTCGCCTTTTCTGGTTTCAACAAGCATGTCTATATTATGTTTTGAAATGGCTTCTGATAAAAATGGCGCTACATTCTCATAATTATCTTCAAAATTGGCCGTCTGGCTCACAATTTCAAAAGAGAAATTTTCGCTCAAATATTGCTGTACATCTTTTACGTGAATATTGGCCGTTGAATTCTCTACATAAAGTGCTTTACTGAAAACTTCTTTGTTGATTTCTGTGCTTAAATGCAGAATTGGACATTTTTGATTTCCTGCCAGCTGCACAAAATATTGATGGATTTTTTTGGTTTCCTGTTTATAGGAATGGGTAAGGATAACCAGCTTTACAGAAAAAGCTTCTATAAGGCGTTTTAAAATAGGTGCCGAAAGTCCGTATTGGTTGTGAACTTTCAATTTTGCGTTTGGAGTATGGTCGATAATATATCTGCAGGTTTCCAGAACTTCTTCCTGACTTTTAGTAAGTCCTGATCTCATTTCGCGCAAAAAACTGGAAGATGAAAATGTATCTGGTGCTTCTGAAACTAATACTAATATAATTTCTGATTCAGTATCTTTTGACTGATTCACCGCAGATTTAACAGCCGAAATTGTATCATCTTTTAAAGTCGTAGGTATAAGAAAGTTTTTCATAAGTATAATCGTTTAGTTTATACTTACAAATTAACAATCAACGAATTAGACTCTTCTTAAGCTAAAATTAGAATTTCCTAAGATTAAACATTAGATTTTTTAATGTTTCGTTTTGTGAAGATAATCGTTACGATTGTACCTTTATTTTGTTCGGATTGAACCTGTAATTCTCCTTCATGCATTCTGATAATTTTTGAAGCCAGAGGAAGACCTAAACCATAACCTATATATCTGGTTGCGATTTTACCTCTAAAGAAAGGTTCGTATAAATGCGGAATATCTTCCGGCGGAATTCCGATACCAATATCGTTGATCGTAATTTTGATCATTTCATCATTTGCTGAAAGATTTACAAATACTTCGTTGTTATCTGAATATTTTACGCCGTTTGTAATTATATTATTAATCGCTAATTCTAATAAAGGTTTGTTGCATGGAAGTAAGAGTAAATTAGAGTCTTTAGGAGCAATATTAATTATAATACTTACACGATTGTCCGGATAAATTTTGTCCAAATCCGATTTTACATCCAATAACAGTTCGTCTATTCTAGCAACATCCGAAACTTGTTTTTGTCCGTCGTAACCTGTCTGCGTAAGTTTCAACAAACTTTCAGTTAGATTTCCTAATCGAGAAGCCTGACTGTATATGTTTTCCAGAGATTCCTTATATTCATTTACTTCCCGTTCTTTTAAAAGCATGATTTCTGCCTCGGCAATAATTGTAGTAATCGGCGTTTTTAATTCATGTGAAGCATTATTAATAAAATTGGCCTGAATTTCGAAAGAGGTTTCCAATCGATCCAGCATATTATTAAATGTATTGGTCAAATCGGAGATTTCATCCGAATTTTTAACTTCCGGGAGACGATTATGAAGGTTAGAAGCACTAATTCTTTTTACTTCTTTTGTAATTCGGGCAACAGGATTAATAACACGTTTTGCCAGAAAACGCCCTAAAAGGAAAGCCAGAATTACAAAACCAATTCCGCCAAAAAGCATGATTTTGACAATATAAACAGTCGTATCTTTTCCTTTACGGTCCCTGGCTCCAACAATGACAATATATCTTTGTCCGTTTTCCTGAAAAATCTGGCCCAGATAATATTTATTATCTTTTTCGTAAGAATCTTTTCCTGTACTTAAAATGTTGGTGTAAAAAGTATTCGGAAGATTTAGATTTGTATTATAATCAAAAGAATTATGACTGTTGATTTTTAATACATATTCTTCCTCCTCAATTAGTTCTTCAAGACCGTTTTTTTGAAGATTTTTATAGTATTTGATTTTCTCCGGATCTTTTTGAAAATGAATAGACGCTACAATTTTAGACCTGTCATCTAAACGCTTTAAAAAGTGATATCGATTGTTTTCCCTGAATAAGAAAAACACAATGATACACAATAGCGAAGTACTAAAGGTAGAAAGGGCAACATAATTAAAAGTGATTTTTTTTCTAATATCCATTTTATGGCTTTATAACATATCCCAAACCTTTCATGGTATGAATTAGTTTGGTATCAAAAGGCTTATCAATCTTTCTTCTTAAATAGGTTATATACACATCTACAACATTGGTATTCATGTCAAAATTAATATCCCAGACATTATCTAAAATCTGATCGCGGGAAACGATACGTCCTGTATTTTTTGCCAGATAATATAAAAGTTTGAATTCTTTAGCAGTCAAAATAATGTTTTCACTTCCTCTTTTTACAGATTTTGCTCGTCCGTTTATTTCTAAATCACCAATTACAATAGTGTCAATTTTTTCTGTTTCCTGATGTGATCTTCTGTAAAGCGCATTTACTCGGGCATCTAATTCTCCAAATTTAAAAGGCTTTACCAAATAATCATCGGCACCGGCATTTAGGCCAGTTACAATGTTTTCTGAAGTTCCTAAAGCAGTCAGTAATAAAATTGGGACAAAATTTTTACTGGCCCGAAGTCTTCTGCAAATTTCAATTCCGTTAATATCCGGAAGCATCACATCTAAAACTACAACGTCAAAAGTATAATTATGAATCATCTCCAAAGCGGTTTTACCGTCAAGAGCTACACTAACTTCATTATTATTTTCGGCAAATCCTTTACGCAGAATGGATAATAGATTTGGTTCGTCTTCGACTATTAGTAACTTCATAGTAATTTGTATATACAACAAAAATAAGGATTGAGTTTCAAAAATAGTACTTATTACGGATAGAAATTATGATTTAATTATGAACATTTCAAGCCAAAATATAAAAAGCAGACTAAATAGCCTGCTTTTTCTTATTTATTTATGTTTTTTAAAGTTTCTAATCCTAATTCTTGAAATTGAAACTCAATACTGCCCCCAACCCAAATTGGAAAGTAGAAATATAATCTTCAACAGCAACTGGTCCAACCCAATACGACCAATAATAGCTTTCTCCTACTGCAGCCGACATTGATTGTAAATAGGCATTAATGTTAACAGAGACTGATGACGCTGTTTTAATTTTCACACCACCTTTTACATCCCAGGCAAAATAAGTGCCGCTTCCACCCTGAGGTGATTCTACAATACCAACTCCCGCACCGGCACCCAAATAAGGTAAAAGATTTGATCCCGTATCAAAATAATGGGTGAAATCTGCTAGAATGAAATTAAAGGCTCCTTTATCATTCGTATTTAACTGATTTCCAGCAGGACCATAAAAAGGTATTTTTACATCTGACCTTAAATACTTTAACTCAACGGAGTTATTTGTTGAAAAGAAATATTCAAATCCTGCTCCATATTGAAAACCATCTTCAATTGTAGCAGAATAACCGTCATAATCCAGCTTATCTGAAAAATTATAACCTCCATACAAATTAAGTGAAAATGACCTGGCATCCTGAGCCTGCATTCCTATCGTCGACAGAAATACAACTAATAATAAACTGTACTTTTTCATAATTTTGGATTTTTGTTTGTTAAATGGATTATCAAATTTAAGTTTTTTCTTGTAAACAAAACGATAAAATACATAAAATCAAACACTTAACAACAAAACAAAATTATAATTTCAAAAAGTTTCTCCTGCATTCAAATAAAATCCTTTTGAATTATTACCCCAGGCATAGTCTAAAATCAAATTGGTTTTGGTTGCTTTATCAATTAAAAGCCTCAATCCAATTCCTGCAGCAGGCTGAATTGATTTAAAAAGAGAAAGATTAACATCAGAATTACTCGCCGTAACAAAGTTGGTAAAAACAGTCCCGCTCAACAGTTGATTACAGGTAATTGGAAACCTAAATTCAGTTGATAAATAAATTAATCCGTTTCCTCTAAACAATCCTTGTGTATAACCTTCTCCACTCCTGCTTCGCTGATCCCAGCCAATTGCGGGAAGATTTAAGTAAGGCACTTTTCCCCGAGTCACAAACTGTCCGTAAGTCCAAATTCCTAAAATGTAGCTCGGATTTTTATAGGAAAGCGGAATAAAATGCCGGTATTCAGCAAACAAAACATTGCTATAATCCTGATTATTAAACAAAACCGGATTAAATCGGTAATTAATATTAGCGAACCAGCCTCGCGAAGCATTTACCTGATTATCTCGGGAATCATAAACTAAATTTAGACTTACTCCATTGAGGAAATACTCTAAATTGTTAAATCCATATTTCTGACTGTAATTATAATGGTAAGTAAGATTTCCATTTTCAACATCCAATTCCTTGTCATTAATGCTCGAATACCAATCTATGTTGATGCCTCCTCCTACATAAAAGTTCTTTTTAACCTCAAAAGAAACTGTCTGATGAAACTTGAAATAATTATAATCCATATCCTGAGCGATCGAATCTATGCTGAAATTTTCTCTTTTACTTCGATTTGGAATTATATCTGTTCCTAAACCGTAATTGGGTTGTGAAAAAAGATAAAGCCGGTAATCGCCACTCAAAAAGATTTTGTTATTTTTTAAAAGAATATTGTTTTTGATATTCACAAGCCATTGCTCTTTCAAAGTATATGTTATTCCCACATTAGCAATCGAATACTTCGCTTTTTCTTCTTTTCCTTTGAAAGTATATTGTGCAACGGCGCCAAAAAAAAATCCAGTTGCCGGCTGAGATCCGATAGCTGGAATTAGTAAAAAGAAATTATTTTTTGTGGGTTTGACTACTAAAACATCATCTTGTTTTTTGAAAATCTCAAATATAGTTCTAGGTGGGCAAATTAATTCATTCTTCATTTCTTCTTGAGAAAAAATATTAAATGAAATAAAAAACAACAACCCTAAGATTTTATATTGATATAAAAAGGTATTATTTTTTAAAAAATCCACCATTTAATAAGAGTTTATTTTATTAAAAACCAGCAACCTAACGTAAATATACTTCTAATTTTCAACATCTTACACAATTAACTTTACTAATTACAAAACAAAAAGCCGCTAAAATAATTAACGGCTTTTGATATGATTGAAGAATGATCTATTTTGTAATAAACTTTGGATGAATTAAATTCTCTAAAGAATAAATCTCATCCCATTTTTCCTGCGTAATTAATTTTCGTTCTAAAACAGCAATTTGATGCACACTTTTACCTGTTTTTAAAGCTTCTCCGGCAATACTCGCGCTTTCTTCGTAGCCAATAATTGGGTTTAATTGCGTTACAATTCCAATGCTGTTCATTACCATATTATAACAGTGATCAACGTTTGCAGTGATCCCAACAATGCATTTATCAATCAAAGTTTGAATGGCATTTGAAAGATAATCCAGTGAGGTAAACATAGCAAAAGCAATAACTGGTTCCATTACATTCAATTGCAATTGTCCTGCTTCTGCTGCCATTGTAACCGTTAAATCCTGACCAATAACATAAAAACAAGTTTGATTTACTACTTCCGGAATTACCGGATTTACTTTCCCAGGCATGATAGAAGAACCAGGCTGACGCGCCGGAAGATTGATTTCATTAAAACCTGTTCTTGGTCCTGAACTCAACAATCGTAAATCGTTACAGATTTTAGAAATCTTAACCGCAGAACGTTTTAAAGTTCCCATAATCTGAACATAGGCTCCTGTATCGACCGTTGCTTCAATTAAATCCGGAGAAAGTGTTAATGGAATTCCAACCTCATCTGCCAAATATTTAACGCAGATTTCAGGATATCCTTCCGGTGCATTTACTTTTGTTCCAATTGCCGTTGCACCCATATTGATTTCCAATAATAATTCCTGCGCATTTTTTAAACGCTGAATATCTTCTCCAATTGTAGTGGCATAAGCTTTAAATTCTTGTCCTAAAGTCATCGGAACAGCATCTTGCAACTGTGTTCTTCCCATTTTCAGGACATCCTTAAATTCTTCTCCTTTTTTAGCGAAAGCAACTTCTAAACCTGCAAAAGTTTTAATAAAACTTTCCATTTTCAAATACAAAGCAATTCTAAAAGCCGATGGATAAGCATCGTTTGTAGATTGTGAACAGTTTACATGATTATTTGGGTGAAGAAAATTGTATTCGCCTTTTTTATGACCTAAATATTCCAGTCCAATATTCGCGATAACTTCGTTAGCATTCATATTTACTGAAGTTCCTGCTCCGCCCTGAATTAAATCGCTCACAAATTCCTGATCAAATTTACCTGCAATAACCTGATCACTTCCGTAACAGATTGCTTCTGCAATTTTAGGATCGATTGCACCGCAGTCTTTATTTGCCATTGCCGCGGCTTTTTTTACATAACCCAAAGCTTTGATAAACAAAGGTTCTTTTGAAATGGGAATTCCGGTAATATTAAAATTTTCTACAGCTCTAAAAGTCTGGATTCCGTAGTATAAATGATTCGGAATTTCTAATTCTCCTAAAAAATCATGTTCCTTTCTTGTTGATTCCATATAATAAAATTGATCTGTTTTAACTTAAAAATAAGCGTAAAGCTACAGCATTTTAAGCATTAAAAATAGAATTAGAATCAAAATGATTTAGGATTAGTTCTATTTATTTTATGGTAAATTACTACCTTTTCACCCTCAAATAATTACCGAAAAGAGTTGAAAAAAGAGAGCGAATATTTTCTTGATAAAGAATACAATACAATTATTTACGCCAAAGACGATCTTAATTTTAAGGACTTTGAAGGCTGCGTATTTAATAATTGCAACTTCTCTGCCTGCACTTTTCTAGCCGTTACTTTTATCGACTGTATTTTTAATGATTGTATTTTTAGTGAAGCGAAGATTAATTACGTCGCTTTGAGAACAGTCACTTTTAATCGATGCGAAATTAAAGAGGTAAATTTCGCTATGTGCGATAAACTTATTTTTGAAGTTCGCTTTAATGACTGTATTTTGGATTTCTCTAAATTTTATACTTTAAAATTAAAAGGAACTCCATTTACGAATTGCAGTTTAATAGCCGTAGATTTTATGGCAGCTGATTTAACTGGTGTTTTATTTGACAATTGCGATTTATACCGTTCCGAATTCAACAAAGCCATCGCCAACAAAACCGATTTTAAAACAAGTTATAATTATACTATTGATCCGTCTAAAACGAAACTGAAGAAAGCTGTTTTTTCTTTGAAGGAAGTGAAAGGGTTATTGTTTAAGCATGATGTGGTGGTGAGTTAAATAAAGAAATACATTCAGTTTGTCATCCTGAGGAACGAAGGATCACACAAGTATTTCCGCAAAGAAAATCGCCAATCTTTGTCGAGTTTCGAGTGTGATTCTTCTTTCCTCAGAATGACAAAAAATACTAAAAATTACTCCTAAATTTGTTTCCCCATTACATAATCCTCCATTAAATACCCGTTTCCAATTTCTATATCAACTGTTTCTTTAATTTCAAAACCGAGTTTTTTATAGAAATTCAAAGCAGTATTAAATCGGTTTACGTTTAATAAAAGTTGGTTTGAATTATTTTCTAAAGCCATTTTTTCGATTGATTCAAAAACTATTTTTCCGCAACCTTTTCCTTGGGTTTCTGGCAGAAGATATATTTTATGAATTTTGGTTACAGCTTCATTTTTATAATTGTGCTCAATTCCGATAAAACCAATTACTGATTCAGAATCTGAAACCAAATAAAATAATTGTTCTTTATTCTGAATTTGTTTTGAAAGCGCTTCATTAGAATAAATGAGATCCAACATATACTCTAATTGTTCTGAAGTCAAAATTTCGCCATATGTAATTGGCCAAGTTATATGTGCAATCTCTTGAATTTTAACAATATTATCAATAGATGCTTCGGTAATTTTAATCATATTATTTTTTAAAAACTTGATTTTCCTGCTCGCTTACGCGGATGAAAGTCGTTCTTTTTGTTAATTCTTTTAATCTTGAAGCACCAACATAAGTACAAGTGCTTCTAATGCCACCTAAAATATCTAAAACAGTATGAATCACATCTCCTTTAAAAGGAACCTGAACTGTTTTTCCTTCGCTTGCCCTGTATTCTGCAACTCCGCCAGAATGTTTGTCCATTGCAGTTTTAGAACTCATTCCGTAAAACTGCTTGAATTTTTCGCCTTTTACTTCTATCAATTCTCCTCCGCTTTCAGTATGTCCAGCGAGCATTCCGCCTAACATTACGAAATCGGCTCCTGCTCCAAAAGCTTTTGCAACGTCGCCCGGAGTTGTACAGCCTCCATCACTGATAATATGTCCACCCAAACCGTGCGCAGCGTCAGCACATTCAATAATTGCAGATAATTGTGGATAACCAACACCTGTTTTTACTCGTGTGGTACAAACAGAACCTGGGCCAATTCCGACTTTCACAATATCAGCACCAGCCAATAATAGTTCTTCGGTCATTTCGCCTGTAACTACATTTCCAGCGATAATTATTTTGTCAGGATATTGTTTTCGGGTTTTCTTTAAAAACTGGACAAAATGTTCTGAATAACCATTCGCGACATCAATGCAGATAAATTTTAATAACGGATTTGCAGTGATTATTTTTTCAACCTTTTCAAAATCTTCTTTTCCTGTTCCTGTACTTACAGCAATATAATTGTAGAAATCAGGACTTACATTTTGCAGAAAACTATTCCATTCTTCTAAAGTATAGTGTTTATGAATGGCCGTAAAAAGCTTTTCTTTTGCCAAAACCTGCGCCATTTCAAATGTTCCAACCGTATCCATATTCGCACCCATAATTGGAATTCCTGTCCAATTAGCAGTGCTGTGCAAAAACTTGAAATTTTGTTCTAAGGAAACTTCTGATCTGCTTTTAAGCGTTGATCTTTTTGGTCTAAACATTACATCTTTAAACCCTAATTTTAGGTCCATTTCTATTCTCATCGTTCGAGATTTTGGTTACTCTCAAATGTAAGGATTTTAGAATTTAGATTGCAGATTTAGATTATAAAAACTTAAAATATTGAACGCGGATTAAACGGATTCGCTTTCGCGAAGACGCGGATTTAAAACGGATTTTTTTTCTGTACTTTGCTTGGGCTTCGACTTCGCTCAGCCTGACAAATGTAAAAACTGAAAACTGCTACTGAATACTGAACACTCAAAAACTTATCCGTGAATAGTTTCTCCTTTTCCGTAATTGGTAATAATAGATTCTTCAAAAGCCAGCCATTCTCTCCAGCGTTTTTCTACGTCGATTCCTGTTCCGTATTTTCTTGCGTATGTGATAAATGTTGTATAATGCCCTGCTTCACTTTCCATTAATTCTCTATAAAAAACAGCTAGTTCTTCGTCTTGGATATTTTCAGAAAGTACTTTAAAACGTTCACAGCTTCTGGCTTCGATCATCGCAGAAAATAATAATCTTTCTACAAGACCGGAAACACGACTTCCGTCTCCGCTTCTTTTCATGTATTGATATAGTTCGTTTACATAATCATCTTTACGTTCACGTCCTAATTTTAATCCCCTTTTGATAATGATATTGTGAACCTGTTCAAAATGATCGATTTCTTCTTTGGCTAAAGCCAATAAATCTTTGACTAAATCTTGATGTTCCGAATTATTGGTAATAATTGTTATCGCGTTGGTTGCTGCTTTCTGCTCGCACCAAGCGTGATCGGTTAGAATTTCTTCTATATTTTTCTCCACAATATTTACCCATCTTGGGTCAGTTGGCAATTGTAATCTTAATACGCCCATTTCTTAAATTTGTTTCAGGTTTATTTTGTTTCAGGTTTCAAGTTTTCTATTCTAAACGAAAAAAGTTTAAAGTTTCATAATACGTTTATTTTCGCATTACAAAACTTTAAACTTGAAACCTTAAACTTTAAACTAATTAATACGCAAAAATCGGTCTTTCGCTCATTAATTCGTTTACTTCTTCAGCAACTTCTTCGATAAGATCTTCATTTGTATGATCTGTAAGCACTTTATCGATTAAAGCTACGATAGTTTCCATATCTTTTTCAACTAAACCACGAGTTGTGATTGCAGCTGTTCCAACACGAATTCCAGAAGTGATAAATGGAGATTTATCGTCAAAAGGAACCATGTTTTTGTTTACTGTAATTTCAGCTTTTACTAATGCATTTTCAGCTTCTTTACCAGAAATATTTTTATTTCTTAAGTCAATAAGCATCATGTGGTTGTCAGTTCCGCCAGAGATAATGTTATAACCTCTTTTTACGAAAGCATCAGCCATTGCATTTGCATTTTTTTGCAATTGCATTGCATAAGTAAAAAACTCATCTTTAAGCGCTTCACCAAATGCAACTGCTTTAGCAGCAATGATGTGCATTAAAGGTCCACCTTGGTTTCCAGGGAAAACAGCTAAATCTAATAATGAAGACATCATTCTGATTTCTCCTTTTGGAGTTGTTAATCCCTGTGGATTTGGAAAATCTTTCCCCATTAAGATTAGACCTCCACGTGGTCCTCTTAATGTTTTGTGTGTTGTTGTAGAAACAATATGGCAATGTGGAATTGGATCACTTAACAACCCTTTTGCAATAAGACCAGCTGGATGCGAAATATCAGCAAATAAGATCGCTCCTACGCTGTCAGCAATTTGTCTGAAACGAGCAAAATCCATATCACGAGAATAAGCCGAAGCTCCAGCGATGATTAATTTTGGCTGTTCTTTAGTTGCAATTTCCTGAATTTTATCATAATCTAAACGACCTGTTTCAGCATCTACACCGTAAAAAACCGGACGGTACAAACGACCAGAAAAGTTTACAGGAGAACCATGAGTTAAGTGACCTCCGTGAGATAAGTCAAAACCTAAAATAGTATCACCAGGATTCAAACAAGCATGGTAAACCGCTGTGTTTGCCTGAGAACCAGAGTGAGGTTGTACGTTTGCATATTCTGCTCCGAACAATTCTTTAGCTCTGTCAATAGCAATTTGCTCAATAACGTCAACTACTTCGCAACCGCCGTAGTATCTTTTGCCAGGATATCCCTCAGCATATTTATTTGTTAAAACAGACCCGGCTGCTTCCATTACTTCATCACTTACAAAATTCTCCGAAGCGATAAGCTCTAGTCCGTGAATTTGTCTTTCTTTTTCCTCCTGGATAAGATCAAAAATTTGTTCGTCGCGTTGCATTTCTATGTTTTTCGTTAATTTCACGCAAAAATACAAAAAAACGTTTGTCAAACTGCTAGATTATGATATATTTGACAAGTAATTTTTCAACAAATAATTAACATTAAACATGCCTATAACCGCCAACGATACCAGTAGAAAATCATGGTTAGAAGTACCAGACAATAGCGACTTCCCTATTCAGAATATCCCTTTTGGCGTGTTTCTTACCAAAGAAAATGTCGTTACAGTAGGAACAAGAATTGGCGATTATGCTATAGATTTAGGGGCTTTACAACAATTAAACTATTTTGAAGGAATAGATTTAACCGATGATATGTTTATGCAGGATACGCTGAATGATTTTATTTCTGACGGAAAAAAAACATGGCGTCTGGTTCGAAATCGTATCGCTGATATTTTTGACGAGAACAATCCGCAGCTTAGAGATTCAACAAAACACCGAGATATTGTTATATTTAAAATCGAAGATGTAGAGATGCAATTACCCGTTTTAATTGGTGATTACACTGATTTTTATTCGAGTAAAGAACATGCTACAAATGTAGGTAAAATGTTCCGTGATCCAGAAAATGCCTTGTTGCCAAACTGGCTCCATATTCCGGTTGGATATCATGGTAGAAGTTCTACAATTGTGCCTTCGGGAATTCCAGTTCACAGACCAATGGGACAAACTTTGCCTGCCGGACATGACACTCCTGTTTTTGGCGCTTCACGTTTGGTAGATTTTGAATTGGAAACCGCTTTTATTACAACTGATGTGAATGTAATGGGAGAAAACATCCCAACTTACGAAGCTGAGGATTATATTTTCGGAATGGTTTTATTGAATGACTGGAGTGCACGTGACATTCAGAAATGGGAATATGTGCCACTTGGACCATTCTTAGCTAAAAACTTTGCAACTTCAATTTCACCATGGATTGTAACTATGGATGCTTTAGAACCTTTTAGAACTAAAGGGCCTAAACAAGATCCAACTCCGCTTCCTTACTTACAAACCAAAGGAAAAAAAGCTTTTGACATTCATTTAGAAGTTTCTTTAAAACCTGAAGATCAAGAAGAAACCATCGTTTCTAAATCTAATTTCAAATATTTATACTGGTCAATGAGTCAGCAATTGGCACATCATACTTCAAACGGATGTCGCGTAAATTCTGGTGACATGATGGGTTCCGGAACTATTTCAGGGCCAACTCCTGACAGTTTCGGTTCTATGCTGGAATTGACTTGGGGAGGTAAAAATCCGTTGAAATTAAATGGCGGAGGTGAACGTAAATTTATAGAAGATAATGATACGGTAATCATTAGAGGTTTCTGTGAAAATGCAGAAGTAAGAATTGGATTTGGAGAAGTTTCAAGTCAATTATTACCTCCATTTATTAGACAATGAAGAGCAGATAAAGAATCATCTGAACACATATAAAAAACAAAAACCTTGGTTCTCGCCAAGGTTTTCTTTTTTCTATAAATCTCAAAACTGAAAGAAAAAATTGTTTATTCCAGAATCGCCTTTACCCAAACCAAACGATGATCAGAACTTGATTCACGTTTTTCAACTAATTCTGACATTGGCTCACCTTTAGCAGGCCAGAACACTCCACTGTTAACAACCTTAAAACCAAATTTTGATGGTAATACATAATCAGCACGCATTCTCCAAAAGGCAGTATGATTAATTCCAAAAGGATTTTTAGGGCTAAATTCAGCACCACCTTTACTTGCAGGTGTAAAGTCACTATTAATTTTCGGATCATCTACTAAAGACTTTATACCTTCTCTAATAGCGTCGCCCTCAACTGCCGAAGCGTTTTGATCGCCCAAAATAACGAATCGAGAATTCGGAGACAAACCACCTTTTACACCTTTATCATCATAAATATACGAAGCAGAATTGTCTGAAATATAGTCTTTCCAGAATCGGATTTCATCATGATTTCTTTTCCCGTTACGATCCTCAGTACCATCAAAAGTAGGAGGAGTTGGATGACTGGCTAAAATATGAACTGTTTCATTGTCAATCTGAACAGGAACATCCCAATGAGATTTTGAAGATAAAGGAAATTCCTTCCACGCTTTCTTGTTATACCAATCTGATCCATCTGCTTTTTTAGTAAGCAACGCTCCTGGCATATCTTTCCATTTAAAATTCTGAAAAGTACGAACCGCCTTAACATCAATAGGATATTTAGACAAAAGCATCATTCCATATTGCCCAGGATACATACCAAACGCCCATGCATCATTTCCAAAATTATCGAACTTTCCATCATTGTTCAAATCGTAAGGACTTGGCTGTCCAGTATTCACTGTTGAATAATAGTAATAAGGATAATCAATAGCAGCTGCTCCACCTTGGCTAACATTCAAATAATTTTTAATAAATGCTTTTACACCAATTTCAGGATCTTTAATATAATCAAATTCGTTTAGCAAAATAATGTCTGGCCTAACAGTTTGAATAATCTGGGCAATATTTTTAATTTGAGCATTATGCCCTGAATTAAGTTGATTAATCAACATCTGCTCCGATTTTCCCATTGCGCCTTTTGGAGAATAATTATCCGATTCCATACTTACATTGTAGGTCGCAAATGTAAGTTCAATTTTTTCTTGCGAATCAGACTGTGAAAAAAGAACTCCGGAAGAAAGCACGGAAAGGATAAAAAATATTTTCTTCATTTAAAATTAAATCTGCATTTCTGCATTATTGAACATACGAATATAAGAAGGTTGTCTGGACACACGATAAATCTGTCTGTTAAATATACAACAAAAAAAAGCTGCCACTTTTGGTGACAGCTTAAATAATATAAGAAAGTCTCTGGATATCTGACAATTCCATCACAGATTAAAAAAATCAAAACTATTACTTTATAATCTGTAGCTACTATTTTTATGCAGGAATCTGCTGACTTAAACAATGCAAAGTTCCAAATCCCCAGATGAAATCAATACAGCTGATTCCGATTACTTCTCTGTCCGGGAAACATTCTGCCAAAATATTCAATGCAACACGATCATTACTGTCATTAAACGTCGGTACTAAAACGCAGTTATTCAGAATTAAGAAATTAGCATAACTTGCTGGCAATCTTAAATCTTCGAAATCTACACGTTTTGGCATTGGAAGCGCTACAATAACAGGCGATTTTCCATTTTCTAATTTTGCATTTTGCAGACGTTTTAAATTATCCTGCAATGGCTTATAATTTGAATCGTTTTTATCTGTTTCTACAATCGTTACAATCGTATCTTCATTTACAAATCGGCATAAATCGTCGATATGACCATGCGTATCATCACCTTCTATTCCATCTCCAAGCCAGATTACATTAGTTACTCCTAAATATTCTTTAAAAACAGCTTCGTAATCTTCTTTTGTAAAACCAGCATTACGAACCTGAATTGTTGGATGCATCAAACATTCTTCAGAAGTCAGTAAAGTTCCTTTTCCATTTACATCAATTGCTCCGCCTTCTACAATTACTGGTTTTCCTTTGTACATTACCTGTGTTAACGGAACATCAATAAAATCGGCTACTTTTCCCGGAACGAATTTATCCAACTGATAGTTTTTATATTTCGCCCATCCATTGAAATTGAAATTTAAGGCTTCTCTTTTCGAACCATTTTTTACAATAATTGGCCCAGAATCTCGCATCCAGCTTCTGTTGGTTTTATGAATGATATAAGAAACGTTTTCAAGATTTACACGAGCTCTTTCAAGCATATCGGCAACTTTTTCTTTCAGTTTTTCATCAGCTACTACTAAGAAAACGGTTTCAAAAGTGGCTACCTTTTTTATAAATTCTACAAAAGCCCATTGAACAGCTTCGTATTTTCCCGGCCAATCGTTGCCATTATGTGGAAAACACAATACAATTCCTTGCTGTTTTTCCCATTCTGCTGGAAATCTTCTATTATTTGTTGACATAAATAGGTTCTAATTTAGAAAGTGCAAAGATAAGCATTCGTTAGGATTATAAAACATTCTATTAAAATTCCTATATAATTTCACAATAAATATCCTGCAAAATTTAAGTTAAAGATTATATAATATGTTCTTAATATTTAACAAAAACGCTGTAATTACTTTTGCCGAAACTAAAAACTAACACATGAAAAAATTATCTATCTCTTTATTAGCTGCTCTTTTTATTATGGCGAGCTGTAATAATGACGAAAATTCCAACAACGAACCTGAAGTTGTTGTTAACGAAAATCCGGCAACTTTTAAAGAAATTGGCTCTATCACAATTGGCGGAGAAGCTGCTGCGGAAATTTCTGCTTACTGCGAAAAAACAAAAAGATTATTTACAGTAAATAATAGTGGTGTTAATCAAATTGACGTTATTGATATCACAGATCCAACAAAACCAATGAAAATTGGAAAAATAGATTTAGCTGCTTACGAAGGTGCTGCAAACAGCGTTTCCGTTTTTGACGGAAAATTAGCCGTTGCTTTAGAATCTACTGCAAACAAACAAGGAAATGGAAAAGTGGTTGTTTTTAACACTTCAGATTACAGCTTAATTAAACAAGTAACCGTTGGAGCTTTACCAGATATGGTAACATTTTCTCCTGATGGAAAATACATTATGACGGCTAACGAAGGGGAGCCAAACACTGATTATTCACAGGATCCAAACGGAACAATCTCTATTATTGAAACAAGTACTTATACTGTAACAACTTTAGATTTCACTTCTTTTGCAAGTCAGGCGGCAGCATTAGCAAAAGATGGATTCAGAATTTCTAAATTCGCTAAGAGTTTTGCTCAGGATATTGAACCAGAATACATTACTATTTCTGATGATTCTAAAACTGCCTGGGTTACTTTACAAGAAAACAATGGTGTAGCAAAAGTAGATTTAACTTCTAAAACTATAACCGCTATTTATCCTTTAGGTCTAAAAGATTATAATACAGCAGAAAACGCTATTGATGTAAGCGATCTTGACGATAAAATTGCTTTTAATCCTTGGAAAGTAAAAGGATTATTTATGCCAGATGCTATCAGTCATTTTTCAGCTAACAATGTTCCTTATTTTGTTACTGCTAATGAAGGAGATGCCAGAGAATACAATGCTTACACTGATATTAAAAGAATGAAAAGTGTAAAACTTGATGCAACGGCTTTTCCTGATGCTACTTTAAAACTAGATGTCAATTTAGGAAGATTAAATCTTGTTACTGATATGGGAGATACTGACGGTGATGGAGATTTGGACGAATTAGTAAGTTTTGGTGCAAGATCTTTCTCTATCTGGAACGGAAATACAGGAAAAATTGTTTACGATAGCAAAAATGACCTTGACAAAAAGGCTAATGCAATGGGACTTTACGACGATAAAAGAAGTGATGACAAAGGTTCTGAACCAGAAGCAGTTTATGTAGCTAAAATGGGAAATCAAAACATTTTGTTTGTTGGTCTTGAAAGAGCAGATGCATTTTTAACTTATGATGTGACAAATCCAAATGCTCCACAATATTTACAAACTGTAAAAACCGGAGATGCACCTGAAGGACTATTATTTATCCCAGCTTCTAAAAGTCCAACAAAAAGAAGCTTATTAGTAGTAAGCAGTGAAGGAGACGGAACTGTTAAAATTTACCAACCAGATTTGAAATAATACCATTTTAACAAATCCTTAAAAGAACAAAATGTGAATTTTGTTCTTTTTTTTTGGTTTCTATTAGGCTTATTTTAACGGATTTACATAATTAAAAGCCAAAAGATGGAAATTATGTAACAGCATATACAACACATTCTAAAATTCGACCTCTAATTTTGTTCATGAGTTTAAAATAAAAACAATTTAATTTTTGATATCATGAAAAAGAAATTAGTATCAGCCTCTTTATTATTACTATCCTTTGCCGCTGGCGCACAAAATATGGCTACCACTTCTACCAAACCAACTGTAGATCAGGAATTCAACAAATGGTCGATAGAACTTAACGGAGGTGTAAACAAACCAACGAGAACAATGACTCCTGGTTATACTACAGAATCTGCAAATTTCTTTCACGGAGATTTAGGTGTAAGATATATGTTTAGTCCAAAATTTGGTTTAAAGCTAGACGTTGGATATGATCAGTTTAAAGAGAAAAAAAACACTCCTGATTTTGAAAGTCGTTACGTAAGAGCAAGTTTACAAGGGGTTGTAAATGTTGGACGCGCTTTAAATTTTGAAACCTGGACAAACACAATTGGTCTTTTGGCACATGGTGGTTTTGGAGTTTCGCAAATTAGTACTGAAACAGGTTTTGGTGGACAAGACTACATGGCGCACGGAATTGCTGGTTTAACTGGTCAAATTAGATTAAGTAACAGAGTAGCATTAACTGGAGACCTTACCGGAATTGTGAACGGAAGACAAAACTGGAACTTTGACGGAATGGGTAATACCACAACCGGTTCTTTCGATGGAGTTTTACTGAATGCTTCTGTTGGTTTAACGTTCTACTTAGGTAAACATGAAAGACATGCTGACTGGGTTGGCGAAGAAGACAGAATTGGTGAATTGGAAAAAAGAGTGGATTTAATCGAAACTGGTCTTATCGATTCAGACAAAGACGGAGTTGCTGATTTATACGATTTAGAACCAAACAGTATTGCCGGAGTTGCTGTTAACACAAAAGGACAATCTATTGATACCAATCAAAACGGTGTACCGGATGAGTTAGAAAGCTATTTAGATAAAACGTACGAAAAGAAAGGAAGCGGAACTGCTACAAACAATACTGTTGAAGAATTAATCAATGGAGGTTATGTAAATGTTTATTTCGACTTCAATTCGTCTAAACCAACAAACGCTTCTTTATCTGGTGTTGATTTCTTAGTGAAATATCTAAAAAATAATCCAGGAAAATCTGCTGATATTATTGGTTATGCTGATGAAATTGGAAACACAAATTACAATGTTGAATTGTCTAGAAAAAGAGCGGAAGCTGTGAAAAAAGTAGCAGTAAATGCAGGAATAGACGCTTCAAGATTGAATGTAATTGCTAACGGAGAAGATACTTCTGTTAACAAAAATTCTAAAGAGGCACGTCAGATCGTGAGAAGAGTTACTTTCCAGGTGAAGTAATACCTATAAAGCTAAAAACGAGAAAAAGAGCTGTTTCATTTTGAAACAGCTCTTTTTTGTTTAAAATAGAACTGCCTAAAAAAAATTTATAAGAAATAATTGTTGATTAATGCGCAATTGACATAAAGCTTCGGAGAAACGATATATTTATAGCCATGAAAATACATTTACAAGATAAAGCTCCAGCGGAGCGACATATTTTTGCAATCTAATTTATGTCGCTCCGCTGGAGCTATTTTTCTTTGCTTAATTGAAATTCTATAAATATATCGCTTCTCCGAAGCTTGCAAAAAAAAAGAGCTGTCTTTTCAGACAGCTCTTCCCTATATCATTTCAATCAAATTATTTATCGATTGCTCTTTTTGTAATATCTCCAAAAGCATCAATTCTTCTGTCTCTGAAAAATGGCCAGTTTTGACGAACATTTTCCTGAAGATCTAAATCAACCTCAGCAATTAAGATTTCTTCTTTATCATGAGAAGCCTGAGCTAAAATCTCTCCTTGTGGTCCAGCAATAAATGATGCTCCCCAGAATTGGATTCCTTCGGTTCCTTCAATGTATTTTTCTAAACCAATTCGGTTGGCAGCTGCAACAAAAACACCGTTTGCTACGGCATGACCTTTCATTACATTCATCCAGGCACCATATTGATTTTCTCCGTATTGCTCTTTTTCTTTTGGATGCCATCCAATTGCAGTTGGATAAAATAAAACTTCTGCTCCTTTAAGTGCTGTAATACGAGCCGCTTCCGGATACCATTGATCCCAACAGATTAAAGTTCCAATAGTTCCCTTTTTAGTTTCGATTGCCTGAAAACCTAAATCTCCTGGTGTAAAATAGAATTTTTCGTAGAAATGAGGATCGTCCGGAATGTGCATTTTACGATACAAACCTGCTTCTGTACCATCTGTATCGATGATATAAGCACTATTATGATAAATTCCCGCCATTCTTTTCTCGAAGAAAGGAACAATAATTACTACTCCTAATTCTTTTGCCAATTCGCTAAAAGCAACAAAAGAAGTACTGTACAATGGTTCTGCTAATGCAAAATTATCTACATCTTCGCTTTGGCAGAAATAATGACTGCTATATAGTTCCGGAAGTAAGATTACCTCTGCTCCCTGACTTGCAGCATCTCTTACCCAGCTGATACATTTCTTAAGATTATTTTCAGCAACATCATTCAGATTTAACTGAATTACTGATATTTTATATTTTCTTTTCGGCATGACATAAAATTTAGAGTGCAAAAATAATACTTTTTAAAGGAATTTTAGAATTTATATAAATGACTCTTCGTATTTTTTCTATTTAAGAATGACTTTTTTATTGATTATTGCATTATTATCTAAAATGAATTGCAGGTAATAAACTCCTGTAGGGTTATTTGAAAGATCCAATAGCTTCGAATCTTCTAATTTGACATTTTTTTTATGAGAAATCACCCTTCCTGATTGATCTATAATTTGCAAAGAGATTATTTTGTTGTTTTCATTTAACTGAACATTTACAGTTCCGTGAGTTGGATTTGGATACAATAAAACATCTTTTTCATAATTAAAATCATCGGTACCTAAATTTCCTGTCATAAATGATAAAACATCTGAATATACAAAAGTACTTCCGCTAGAGGCTTTTATTCTATAATAATATTTTTGATTAGGCAGAAGATTTTCAATTTTTACATTAACAGATGAAGTACTAGTTCCATAAAAATACGATGAATTTACCGGCACAGATAATCCAAAATTTTCCGTTGTTCCATACTCAAATACTACATTGGTCAAAAAATTATTGGCCGGATTTACAATACCTTTTAATTCAACAGCATTATTTTGACTATCATTTACTTTTTCAGGAATTAAAACTATCTTTCGCGAATAATTCAATACTTCTGTATTACTATAAATTACCTTATCTCCATGTAATGCTTTTATTCTGTAAAAATATATTTTGGTTTTATCTAAATTCGTTAATTCTGCAGCAACAAAACTTCCATTTCCAACTAAAACTTCACTTACTGTAGCCGGTATACTTTTTTCAAAATTTGCTAGCCCATATTCGAAAGTAATATTCGAAATATTTTTATCATTTGCAATAATATAAGCATTCAGAACAGCTCCGTTTAAAGTTTCATTTGGATAATACAGAGATATCTCATAGTCTGATTTTGTAGTAAAAGAGACGAAATCACTATAGATGTTATTCCCATTCTGAACTGCTTTTATTCTAACATAATAAAGTGTTTTTGGCTTCAAATCCGACAAAACTCCAGAAATACTTTCTGTTGTATTCGCTTTAACAATTGTACTGTTTTTTAAACTAAGTTCTGAAAAATCCAGTTTGGTGCTGTACTCGAATTCAATATTTGAAATATCGCCTTCATAAGATAATACTGAACCAGAAGCAACTCCGCTCGAAGCCGTAAAATCACTTATTGGATTTATCGTAATTTCATAATTTGGTGAGGTTGTAAAATAGGAAGATTCACTATAAATCGTACTATTATTACGAACGCCAATTATTCTATATTGGTAATATGTATTTGGGGTTAAATCCCAAACTGGAATCTTAAAATCTAATGTTGAGTTTGAATTTACTTTATTCGGTTCTAATTCCACTGTTTTTATAATAGAATTATTTTGTAAAACCTCTATTCTAATATTCTCAATGTCTCCATCATTTGCTATAATACTTCCCGGCAAATTAGCAAATCTGTTTTTTACATCAACCGCAGGATCTAATTGCAGATAATACGGTTTAAAATCAATCTGACTTTTCATTATTTTACCATTAAGCCCCGCTAAATAAATATCTTTATCAATAATGTAAATACTCTGAAGATTAGTAAAACCTGTTATAAAATTGATATTCTTTTCCCAGGTTTTTCCTCCGTTATCTGTTTTAAACAACTGACCTTCTTCATCCAGAATATAACCAACGCTAGTAGAAAAAAACTTTACGTAATTATAATATTCATAAGGAATACTAAGCTTTTCCCAGTTTAAACCACCATTTTTTGTTTTATAAATTAATGCATTTGACCCCACAATATATCCGTTATTGATATCTGTAAAATCAATTGACTGCACATTTTCATCACCCGTAAAAACAACAGACCAATTGTAACCTCCGTTAATTGTTTTATATACTTTTTTATCATAAAGATTATGAGCATACGCTACATTTTCATTTAAAAACTTCATGTTATAAAAACTATATCTGGAGCGTTCTTCCCATGTATTTCCTCCATCTGTACTTTTCATAACTTTCGGCTGATTAAAGCCTCCGCTTATATAAATTGTTTGAGGATTTATTACAGTCATTGTATTAATTCCTTCATCAATAACATCTTTTAACATCACCCAGGTAGCTCCTCCATTTGTTGTTTTAAAAAACTGTCCTCCGTAACTTCCTCCGGTTGCGGCGTAACCATTATTTTCATCGATAAATTTATAAGTCCTTACAGTGTAAAAGCTTTGTTCGTTAATCTCTCCTACAAAATTCCATTTTTTACCGGCATTTGTCGTTTTATAAAATGAATTACCAACTTGTGCATAGCCAATATCTTTAGTTAAAAAATCGAGCTTATTTATACTATTGTAGGTAGGCGAATTTTCGGTCCAGGTTTTCCCACCATCCGTAGTTTTTACAATTCTACCTCTTTGACCCGTTGCAAATCCTGTATTTTGATCTAAAAAATGTATTCCGTACATATGAGTATCCGCAATTCTCCCATTTTGAAAACTTACCCAATTCCAGGTTAATCCTCCGTCAATAGTTTTAAAGATAACTCCATGTTCACCTGCTGCATAACCTACATTTTCGTTCAAAAAAGAAAATGAAAAAAATGCATCACCTATATTATTAATCGGAGTCCAGGTTTCACCTCCATCTATTGTTTTATATAAATTATCATGTTCTCTTGTAGCAAAACCAATCTTTTCACTAATAAAATGAATTGTATAAAAATCAGACGGACTAGAATTTGAAGTCATAGTAGCATACCAACTGACTCCACCATCTGTAGTTTTTAGCATTGTTCCGTTTTTACAAGCGGCATGACCTGTCAAATCACTCGTGAAAAATGTTTTTACAACAGTTCCTTTTGATATTTCTAAACGATTCCAAGTAGTTCCTCCATCCTGAGATTTAATTAAACTATTTGAGCCTGAAATTATAATTGTATTCGTATTGATAACATTTACGGTATTAATGTGATCATAAAAGCCTGTATTTATTTGTTTCCAGGAAGCTCCTGAATCAACAGATTTTAATACATAGCCTGAATTTCCCACTATAAATCCAATATTATTATAAAATTTCAAATCGTTACCGCTAACGATATTCTGTTTTTTCGTCCATGAAGCGCCGGAATCTGTCGTTTCGAGTATTTCGGTATCAGTTATTATGTACCCTGTATTATTGGATACAAACTGCACATTTTTGCCCGTTTTGAATGTAGGTGTAGGATTTAATAATTCCCAATTTTGCTGTGAAAATATATTTAAACTAAATCCAAAAAATAAAATTAATGTTAGCGACCAACAGTGTAAAGTTTTTACCATATAAATAGTTTAAGCAGATTTAAATAATAATTTCAAAAATAAGATTTTATTACATGCAGAAAAACTTTGTTAATTTAAACTTGAATTATTTTTTTACAACTACTTAAAAAATAGAAACAGTGCCTTAAAGAAAAAACCATTTCACATCAGTTTAAAACAAAACCTCTGTAAAATGGCTTATCAACCTAAAAAAATATCAACTAAAGTAGTTGCTATTCGATTACAACTTTCTGAATTAAGAATTCAGTTTCTGATTTTTTGAATTTGATTTCAATAGTTCCTTTTGCAGTTGCTTTGAATTTATAAACTGTTTTTTGAGGTTCCGGTACTTGTTGAGTACAAACTTCTGATGGATATTTTGCAATTACTTGTAAACCTTTTACATCTCCAATTGTTACTTCTGAGATTTTATCGAATTGTGCACAAGCGTTATCAACCGTGTAAGTTACATCATAACTCAATTCGTCATTTACTTTTCCGGTTGCCGGTCCTTTGATTTCTGTTACTAAAGCAGCTTTTGTAGTTGGAGTTGGTGTTTTTTCATCGTCGTCATTACTGCATGAAACAAATGCAATTGATAAAAATAATACTACCAAAACTGATTTTAATCTAAAACTTTTCATACAAAATAATAATTAATTGTTAATTACTATGAAGACGTGCCTTGGTTACAATGGTTGCTTAGAAAAAATGTTAAAAAGTTTCAAATAAAGATTAAACAATTATAAATCAACACCTTATTTGATAAAAAAATATTTAAAAAATACCGTTATTTCTTATGAAAATAAAAAAGTTGTAGCTTAGCCCCGATAGGAACGGTATCTCCCGATTTAGAAAAACAAGGCTTTTTCAGCCGTAGTTTTTGTTAATCGGGAATTTAGTGGATAGCGGGACAAAAGGTTCTTTTGAAAACGATTTGATCTGCTCCTAAAAACAAAAAAACACCAGCGTTAACTGATGTTTCTTGAAATATATTTTGATGTTTTATTAAGCTGCTTTCTTTTTAAAAATCTTTTTGAAGAGATTTACAAAAAGTAAAACAATAAATCCGAGAACTAAACCGATTGTAAATTCTTTGATAATAGCTGGGATCTTAATTTCTTCTGATAAATGATGGAAATAAGGAATATAGTGCACAAAGATTCCTCCAGCGACTAAAAGTAATGCAATTGTACCAATTACTGTCAAACCTTTTATTACTAACGGAAGAGCTTTTACTAATAAATTTCCAATAAATCTTGAAATGCTTTTTTCGCTTTTACTATGTTTTATAAGCTTAAAACCTGCTTCATCCATCCTAACGATAAGTGCCACAATTCCGTAAACTCCGATTGTTGCCACTAACGCGATTATCGAAGTTACAATTATCTTCTGTATTAGTGGTTCTTCCATTACAGTACCTAATGCGATAATTACGATTTCAACCGAAAGAATGAAATCGGTTACAATGGCTGATTTTACTTTGTCTTTTTCGATTAATAAAATTTGTTCTTCAGTCAAAACCTCATCGGTGATTCCTTCAGATTCTTCATGATTGTGAGGAAAAATAAATTCGTAAATCTTTTCGGCTCCTTCATAAGCTAAAAAAAGTCCTCCTAAAACTAAAATTATTATAATAGCTATCGGAAAAAATGCACTTAATAAAAATGCAATTGGAAGAATAATAATTTTATTCAACAAAGAACCTTTACTAATTGCCCATAAAACCGGCAACTCTCTTGAAGATGCAAATCCAGAAGCTTTTTCTGCATTTACAGCTAAGTCATCACCAAGAATTCCAGCTGTTTTCTTTGCAGCAACTTTACTCATTACTGCAACATCATCCATAATTGCAGCTATATCGTCTAATAAGGCGAAAAAACCTGAACCCATTTTTTTAAATTTATTTTTAGTGATGCGAATCTAGACAATTTGCCTTAATCTGCCCAATAATCAGGCATCAAAATTTGCGCTTTTTATTCGTATTTTTCTGTATTACATTTTTTAGCTGCATTGTCCTAACAGAACCCACAGAATAATAAAAACAATGATAGTTCCGAAACATCCGCCTCCTAACTTTTTAGCACCGTATCCTGCCAGTAATCCTCTGAAAATATTGTTCATGATTTTGATTTTTTAATTAATAATTTGCTGATTTTTATATAAGCTTAAAATTGATTATTTCTTCAAAATTTGTTGTTATAAGAATTGAGTAAAAAGTTTCAGAATTCACGGATAAAAAAAAGCACCAGTTACAAACTGATGCTTTTCATAAGATTAACATGAAAAAATTATTTAGCTGTCTGGTTTCTAAAGACCAATTGACCATCGAAAGCATCAAGTAATATGATACTATCTGTTGTGATATTTCCTGCCAGAATTTCTTTTGACAATTGGTTTAAAACTTCTCTCTGAACCACACGTTTCACCGGTCTTGCACCAAAATGAGGATCGTAACCTTTGTCTGCCAGATAAGCAATTGCTTCCGGAGTTGCATCCATCGTAATGCCTTGTAAAGCCAGCATTTTAGTAACACTTTTTAACTGTAGACTTACAATTCTTGAAATATTCTCTACTGTAAGCGGTGTAAACATTACAATTTCGTCAATACGGTTAATAAATTCAGGACGAACAGTTTGTTTTAATAATCCTAAAACTTCGTTTTTAGCTGCTTCTGTTGCTGCTTCTACTCCACCTTTTAGGTTTTCAAATTTTTCCTGAATAATAGTACTTCCCATATTTGAGGTCATAATAATAATCGTATTTCTGAAATCTGCCAAACGTCCTTTGTTGTCAGTCAAACGTCCTTCATCCAGAACCTGTAACAAAATATTGAACGTATCCGGATGCGCTTTTTCGATCTCATCTAACAATACAACAGAATATGGTTTTCTACGAACGGCTTCGGTCAATTGACCACCTTCATCATATCCTACATATCCCGGAGGTGCACCAACTAAACGGCTCACACTGTGGCGTTCCTGATACTCACTCATATCTATACGCGTCATCGCATTTTCATCATCAAAAAGATATTCTGCTAAGGCTTTTGCCAACTCTGTTTTACCAACTCCGGTTGTTCCTAAGAACAAGAACGATCCAACAGGTTTTTTCATATCCTGCAAACCGGCGCGGCTTCTACGAACTGCATCACTCACCGCTTCTATCGCTTCTTCCTGACCTACTACACGTTTGTGCAATTCGTCTTCCAGATGCAATAATTTTTCTCTCTCTGTTTGAAGCATTTTGGTTACCGGAATTCCTGTCCATTTTGCTACAACTTCTGCAATATCTTCTCTGGTTACTTCTTCTTTGATCAAAGAATTTCCAGATTGGAATTCTAACAATTGTTTTTGCAAAGATTCCTGACGTTCCTGGGCTTCTTTTATTTTTCCGTAACGAATTTCAGCTACTTTTCCGTAATCACCGTCGCGTTCTGCGCGTTCTGCTTCGTATTTAAAGTCTTCTATTTCGTGTTTTACCGCCTGAATTCCGTCAACGATATCTTTTTCCTGTTTCCATTTTGCATAGATTTCGTTGCGTTCTTCTTTTAGGTTGGCCAATTCCATTCCTAAAATTTTCAGCTTGCTTTCTTCTTTTTCGCGTTTGATGGCTTCGATTTCGATTTCCAACTGCATGATTTTACGATCCAAAACATCTAATTCCTCAGGCTTTGAATTGATTTCCATACGCAGTTTAGAAGCTGCTTCATCCATTAAGTCAATCGCTTTATCTGGCAAGAAACGATTGGTAATATAACGCTGAGAAAGTTCTACGGCTGCAATAATTGCTTCGTCTTTAATTTGAACTTTATGATGCGTTTCGTATTTCTCTTTGATTCCACGTAAAATCGAAATTGCACTTTCTGTATCTGGCTCATCGATTAATACTTTTTGGAAACGTCTTTCAAGCGCTTTGTCTTTTTCGAAGTATTTTTGATATTCATCCAAAGTTGTTGCTCCAATTGCTCTTAACTCTCCACGAGCCAAAGCTGGTTTCAGGATATTAGCCGCATCCATCGCGCCTTCTCCTCCACCTGCTCCTACAAGCGTATGAATCTCGTCAATAAACAAAACGATATCTCCATCTGCAGCTGTAACTTCTTTTACAACCGATTTCAAACGTTCTTCAAATTCTCCTTTGTATTTCGCTCCTGCAATCAAAGCTCCCATATCTAAAGAGAAAACGATTTTATCTTTTAAGTTTTCCGGAACGTCTCCGTCTACAATTCTATGCGCTAAACCTTCTGCAATTGCCGTTTTACCAACTCCTGGTTCACCAATTAACATTGGATTATTTTTTGTTCTACGAGTCAGAATCTGCAATACACGACGGATTTCTTCATCACGCCCGATAACTGGATCTAACTTTCCTGTTCTTGCTAATTCGTTTAAGTTTTTAGCGTATTTATTTAAAGAATTATACGTCTCTTCTGCTGAAGCTGATGTAACTCTTTCTCCTTTACGCAATTCCTCGATTGCTGCTTTCAAACCTTTTCCAGTAACTCCCTGATCTTTTAAAATTTGAGAAACTTTACTTTTTGAATCAAAAATAGCAAGGATTAAATGCTCGATCGAAACGTATTCATCGTTCATTTTTTGTGCAATAATTTCAGCTTCATTCAAAGCTTTATTTGCGTCTCTGGAAAGCATTACATCTCCTCCGGAAACTTTTGGAAAACTCTGAATTGTACTGTCTAAAATTTGTAAAAACAAAGGCACATTTACATTTAATTTTTTCAAAATAAACGGCGCCACGTTTTCATCCACTTCAAAAATAGCTTTGAAAATGTGTTCATTTTCAATTTGCTGCTGGCCATTTCGTTGCGCTAATTGCTGGGACAACTGAATGGCTTCCTGCGATTTAATAGTAAATTTATTTATGTTCATATTTTTATGATTTGATTGATTTTATTTGTTTAATATTCTATAAGATTAAAGTTACGATTTATTGAAGTACATTTTTAACTCAAATAATCTAACTTTGTATTCGAATAGACAAATTATATTCCACATCAAAAAAACAGACAAAACGGCATTAAAAAATTGATTTTTATCATTTTTAAATGTCAAAAAGTCACAAAACAAGTCAAATATGAGTTTTTTTAATTCAATCTTCGGAAGTTCAGAGAACTCAGAAGCTCCAAAAAGTAAAGTAAACTGGACAGAATTAACCGATATTCTTCAATTAATGGAAATTGAAGCTATCTCAAAAGAAAAACCAGTCGTTATTTTTAAACATAGTACAAGATGCAGCATTAGTCGAATGGCTTTAAAACAATTTGAAAGAGAATTTGATCTCGAAGATGTTGTTGACGCCTATTTCCTTGATTTGATTGCACACCGCGATATTTCAAATGAAATCGCAAGTAGATTTGATGTTTATCATGAATCTCCTCAATTGATTTTAATCAAAAATGGAAAAGCAGTTTATGATGTTTCGCATAGTGATATTGATGCTACAGCATTAAAAAGCAAAGTATAGTTTTCTTCTGCCAAAGATTTAAAGAAAGTGGTTTGCTACTTTTACAAAGAGTTGCTAAATTGAGAAAAAATCTTACAAATAATCCACATAAAAAACATAGCCTGCGGTTTCAACCGCAGGGATATATTATATTAATACAATGCGTTTCCCGTGGTTGAAACCACGGGCTATATCGAATATTTTTGAGAAAATTTTGCACTAATTATTTAAAGTTTCCAAAAAAGTTATACCTAATTAAATGGATTAAAAAGATTTCAAATCTTTATCTACACGCTTTTAATAAAAATAATTAAGCAAAAATTAATTCGTGAAAATTCGTGTAATTCGTGGCTGAAAAAATCATTTTAATCCTTTAATCTGTGGCAAAATAATTTAAAAACTTTCTCCAGATCCGCCGCCACTAAAACCCCCTCCTCCAAATTCCATTGGAGAATCTTGTGGTTTTACTTCCGGTTTCATTCCAAAAGTTGAAGCTACAACTAAAGCTTCTGCATTTAAAATAGCATCCGAATGGTTGATTCTATCTGGTTTAAATGTCAAACCACTTTCTTTTTCTTTTAATTTTTTGATTGAGAAATATGCTATCGCAAATAATATAAGTCCGCCCAAAGTTAAAGCCACTTCTACCGGTAGAACTGCATAGTAAAATCGAATGGTATAAATTGAGAATCCAATTGCTAAAAAGCTTATCCACAGCATAATTCTATCTTTGGTTCTTAATGCCTGAACCAAGTAAACAACCGGAACGATAAAAGTAAAAGCATAAAAGAAAAAAGAAAACGGAATATCTGTTCCTGGTTTTACTTCAGTACCTAAAAGTTCTTCTGAAAGCTCTCTCACAACCATATAATTACAAGAAAGGTAAAACAAAACCAGGCAAAAGCTGTTGGCTAATAAAAATCCGTTATAATAGTAACTCTTGTTTAGTTTATCAATTAATTTCTTTGTCACAAAATAGAAAACTGCTGCAAATATCATGGCTACAAATGGCAAAATTGCTCTTCCAATATCACCAAATTCAAACATCTGAAAAAATAAAAAAGCAGTAATAGCTAAACAAAAAACAAGCATTGAAAGTAAGTGAAGGTATCTGATAAACATAAAAACAGATGCTACAGCCATAAATAAAGCTATTACAGATTCATATCCATCTGTAGTAATTCCAATAGCAAATCCAATATTTAAAACAGCCCCCAGAATAAAAGCATCATCTAATCCGTGATTATGATAATTTTGTTTTGCTAATAGTTCTGAACCTACAAAACCAGCAGCGGCAAAAATATAACAGCAAATTTGAAAATAAGCATTTTCCGCATTCATTCCAACAATAGAAATTGCACCGCAAATTGAACTGTACAGCATACTGCCCAACAAAAAGAATCCGATTCTAACCAGAATATTTTCCTGACTTTTAAAAACCGGTAGTTCCTTTTTTACAAATTTCTTTTGTTCTTTACTTATAAAACCTCCTTTATATAAAGTATCAGCCTCATCAACTAAAATTTGATTATCCAGTATTTTTTTATCGTACACTATCATTCTGCAATTTCTTTATGAAAGTTTTTAATTAATTTAACAAACATTACAATTGAGCCTACAAAATAAGCGGGTAAGAGAAAAACAAACAATTCCCAAATATCAGAGAAATCAACATTTTCAAAAAGTCTAACCAAAATTATATTTGCTCCGATATAACCATAGACAATCATAAAAACATATAATGACATGGCTTTATATTCGTAACTGACTTTATAGAAATAAAAAGTTGAGCCAGCTAAAACCAAAGTAAAAATCAACCAGATTAAACTATTGTAATTTAATAAATTGCTAATAGCTGCAATACTAATAATATGCAAAGCAAAAGTCAAAAAGATTAAACTAAAATGAGTTTTTAGCGAAATACGATTACTGTAAATCGTCCATAAAATCAATAAAACTCCAAGCATAACTGCTGAATAGCTCAAACTTTCACTAGCATAAAAATCATTGTTTTTGAATAAGTCCTGAGGTGTAACAGACAATCCGACATAAGCTGCTAAACCAGTAACAGCAATAGTCAAAACACTTCTGTTATCGAAATAATAAGCACAAAAGAAACTTACTATTGTTGGAACTAAAGTTGCGAGTCCGTAATGTTCTCCAAAAGGTTTATACTGAAATTGAAGATATCCAATAAAAATACAGGTTAAAATATTAGCCAGTAAAACTAAGTATTCTAAAACAGGATGCTCGAATACCGTTTCTGTTTTCTGAAAACCTTTCGAATTTTTAAAACAATAGAAAAGACATACTACAATTACAATTAAAAGAAGCGATAGAATAGCAATATGTCCGATTGAATCTATATTCTCATAGATTAAAATTCCTATTCCAGATGTAAATAATAATACTGATAAATAAAGAAAAAGTTTTAATTCTGCGTTTACCGAAAAGATATTTAAACTTCGGTATACTTTTATTTCTTCAAATTGATTTTCTGTAATTAAACCTTTTTCAAAAAGATTTAAAGTCGATTGTTCATTAAATTTTTTCATTTGATTAATTTAAACTAACATTCAAATATAATGTATTTAGTATGAATTTTCTTTTTTAATTGTTCGGATTCAGTTATTACACTTTTTTATTTCTCTTATTCTTGAGTAAAAATCGTTTTAATAGTGTAAAAACAACACTTACAACTCTTGTAATCAAAACTTTAAAACATAAAAAACTGCTAAATTAATTTGAAATTAATCTGAAACTTCTACATTTGTGCAATCGATTACATTAACTATTAAGCCACACAAAACCACAAATGAAAACAAAGCTTATTTTATTGGCACTACTTGTTCCATGTTCTTTTCTTTTTGCTCAAAATTATTTTATGAGCTCTGCCGAAGGATTTGGAGCTTCTGCTACCGGCGGAGGTAATTCTATTCCTGTAACAGTTTCTACTCTTACAGATTTAACAGCAAAGCTTAAACTTAAAACTCCACAGGTAATTTTAGTTTCCGGAACTATAAACTGCACCTACACTAGTCTGGCTATTAATGACAAAACAATAATTGGACTTCCGGGTTCTCGATTGGTTAATCTGGATCAGACTGCAGCTAATTCAGGAATTTTAAATCTAAAACCCGGCTCAAATAACATCATCATTCGAAATTTGATTTTTGAAGGACCAGGTTCTTATGATGTTGACGGGCATGATAATTTAACTTCTGAAGCGACAAATATTTGGGTAGATCATTGTGAGTTTCAGGACGGAATGGATGGTAATTTTGACAATAAAGGAGCTGCAGATAATGTTACTATTTCCTGGTGCAAATTTACTTATTTAAAAACACCTAAAGCCGGAGGAACCGGAGGAGCTGACGATCACAGGTTTTCAAATTTAGTTGGATCTTCTAAAACCGATGCACCTGCAGATGGCCATTACAGCATCACATTTAAAAATTGTTATTGGGCTCAAGGATGCAAACAAAGAATGCCACGTGTTAGAAATGCTGAGATCCATATCCTTAACTGTCTTTATAATACATCTGAATCTGGTTCTTTAGCAATTGGTTTAGGAGGAGGAATAAAAAATTCAACTTGTTATGTTGAAAGTACAGATTTTACTAAAGTCGATAAGGTTTTTAAAGAATACACAAGTACTGATGGCGGCGAAGTTGGAATTGTATTTGATCATTGCCACAAAGGGCCAACGGATTTTGGTACTAAAGTAACTAAACCATCTTATAGTTATACTACAATTCCCTTAGGAAAAGTGGAGGAATTTGTTGCTAATAAATCCTGCGGTGCGGGAGCAACATTACAGGTAAGTAGTACTGGTTCAGTTTCTACCAACTGCAGCAATAAAAGCTAATTAAAAATTAGCACATAAAAAAAAACCGATTTGTTTAAGACAAATCGGTTTTTTTATTTTAGAAAAAGCTTAAAAAGATGCTTTCATTTTATCTTTTATGGCATCCAGGCAAAGATTATTAATACTTCCTTCGTGTGTATGCTTTGTTTCTTTTGGAGATTTATACGTTCCTGCTTCCAATTGTTCAGCAACAGCTTTGTAAGCATCTCTAAACGGCATTCCTTCTACAACCATTTCGTTTAATGTATCTACTGTAAACAGGTAATCGTATTTTTTATCTTCTAAAATATGATCTTTAACTGTAATATCTTTTATTGAAAATACTGCAATATCCAAACAAGATTTTAAAGTTTGAATCGCTGGGAATAAACCTTCTTTTAAAAGCTGTAAATCTCTGTGATAACCACTTGGAAGATTATTGGTGATTAAAGTGATTTCGTATGGAAGTGCCTGAATCTTATTGCATTTTCCTCTGATTAATTCGAAAACATCCGGGTTTTTCTTATGAGGCATAATGCTCGAACCTGTTGTAAGATGTGCTGGAAGACCAATAAAATCAAAGTTTTGGCTCATATACAAGCATACGTCCATCGCAAATTTTGATAATGTTCCTGCAACGCTTGTCATGGCAAAAGCAACAGTTTTCTCAGCTTTTCCACGGCTCATTTGCGCTGCAACGGCGTTGTATTTTAAAGTTTCGAAACCTAATTCTTTTGTGGTAAATGTTCTGTTGATTGGAAACGAACTTCCGTAACCTGCAGCAGAACCTAACGGATTCTGATCTACAATTTTAGACGCTGCGTTCAACATTGTAATATCATCAATCAAACTTTCAGCATAAGCAGAAAACCACATTCCGAATGACGATGGCATTGCGATTTGTAAATGCGTATAACCTGGCAATAATACATTTTGATGTTTTTCTGCCGATTCCATCAACAAGTCAAACAAAGTTTTTACTTGTTCTTTTATCGCTTTTAATTCGTCTTTTAAATACAAATGAACATCAACTAAAACCTGATCGTTACGAGAACGTGCGGTGTGGATTTTCTTTCCTGCATCGCCTAATTTTACGGTTAGAAGATATTCGATTTTAGAATGTACATCTTCGAAACTGTCTTCGATTTCGAAATTACCCACTACGATATCTGCGATAATTTCGTTTAATGCATCTACTAAAGAAGTTGTTTCTTCCTGAGTCAATAAACCAATTTGTCCAAGCATTTTGGCGTGCGCGATTGAACCTAAAGCATCGTATTTTGCTAAAACTAAATCCAGTTCACGATCGTTTCCAACGGTGAATTGTTCGATTTGTTTATCTGTTGGTATTCCTTTTTCCCAAAGTTTCATAGGTCATGTTTTTTTTCGCCACGAATTCACGAATTATTTTTGATAATCTTTGCGATTATTTTTTTCGAATTAATTCGAATTAATATTTTGTTTAGATAGTAAAAAAACAATTCGTGAATTCGTGGCGGTTTTTCTTTTCTTATAATTTAAAGAAATCGGTTAGTATTTTGATGTACAAATCAACTCCTTCTTCAATTTCATTTATAAAAATAAATTCGTCTGCTGAATGTGAACGCAAGGTTTCTCCAGGTCCTAATTTCAAAGACTGACAGCTTAAAACGGATTGATCTGAAAGTGTTGGAGAACCATAAGTTGTTCTTCCTAATGCAATTCCCGCCTGAACCAAACCGTGTGCAACTGGAATAGAAGATGCGTTTAAATGCATGGATCTTGGCGTTACTTCGGCGTTTACATTTGCTTTTACAACTTCCAAAATTTCAGCATTTGTATAGCGGTCTGTTACACGAATATCAACAACCAAATCGCATTCTGACGGCACAACATTGTGCTGTTTTCCTGCATTTATCTGCGTTACAGTCATTTTCACAGGTCCCAAAACATCTGATATTTTGTCGAATTTATAGTTTTTAAACCATTCCATTACCGGAATTGATTTGTATAATGCATTATCATCATTTTGATGTGCGGCGTGGCTTGCGGTTCCTTTTACTTTTACGTCCAAAACTAATAAACCTTTTTCTGCAACTGCTAATTGCATTAAAGTTGGTTCTCCAACAATAGCACAATCTAATTCTGGTAAGCTTTTTAAAACGCTGTTTAATCCATTTTTCCCACTACTTTCTTCTTCTGCTGAAGCTACGATTACTATATTGTGAGAAAGGTTTTGATTTTCGTAGAAATGTACAAAGGTTGCCAGTAATGAAACTAAACATCCTCCAGCATCGTTACTTCCTAAACCAAATAGTTTTCCATCTTTTTCAATTGCTTTAAACGGATCATTGGTGTACGCCTGATTCGGTCTTACAGTATCGTGATGTGAGTTTAGTAAAAGTGTTGGTTTATTTTCGTCGAAATATTTGTTGAAAGCCCACACATTGTTGTTTTCTCTCTTGAATGGAATTTCATTCTGATTGAACCAATTTTCGATTAAAAGAGCCGTTTGATCTTCTTCACTTGAAAATGAAGGGGTTTCGATTAGGCTTTTTAATAAGCTAATTGCTTCCTTGGTAAGCGTATCTATACTTTTCATAGGTTTGATTTCTTGGCCACGAAGGCTCAAAGTCACAAAGTTTAATTTAAATCTGTGACATTTTTAATTTGCGCAAATTTCCAAAATTAAATTTTAAAAGTACTGCGCAACTCTGTTTTTTTGCCCCTAATTACACGAATTTTTGCAAATTATTTTTTTGTTTTAGATTTAAAATCAAAATGATTTTTTTAATGTTCATCTAAAATTATTTTCTCTTTTAACAGTCAAAATTAATGTCAATTCGTGGCAACATTTTTTATAATGTAATCGTTGTATGCGGAATATCTGAATTTTGGAGCATTTTATGATGCCCAATTTTGATTTTCTGCACACCTCTTGATAAACTATTGAAGCAGTTATCCAATTTTGGAATCATTCCGGAATGAATTACTTTTTCTTCTTTTAGTTTATTGTATAATGTTTCATTAATTTGGGTTATTACAGATGATTCGTCTTCTGAATCTTGTAAAACGCCTTGTTTTTCAAAACAATAGGTTAGCGTTACATCAAAAACTTCTGATAATGCAATTGATAATTCACTTGCAATGGTATCAGCATTTGTGTTTAGTAATTGTCCGTTTTTATCGTGTGTAATTGCACAGAAGACAGGAACAACTCCAGCTTCTAACAAAGTTGCCAGTAATTTGGTGTTGACTTGTTTTACATCGCCTACAAAACCATAATCAATTGTTGGGTGATTTCTTTTTGTGGACTGAATTAAATTTCCGTCAGCTCCTGAAAAACCAATTGCGTTATTGTTTTTTGCCTGCAATTGCGCTACAATATGTTTGTTGATTTGTCCGGCGTAAATCATGACCACAACGTCAAGCATTGGTGCATCTGTAATTCGGCGTCCGTCAATCATTTGCGGAACCAAACCAATACTCTGCGCCATTTTTGTAGCCGATTTTCCACCGCCGTGAACTAAAACTTTATGGCCTTCAATTTTAGAAAAATCGGTTAAGAATTGCTCTAATTCTGCTGGATTATCGATGATGTTTCCACCTATTTTTATTACTGATACATTCATAAGATTCTAAGGTTCTGAGATTCTAAGATACTAAGTTTTTTGTGCGCAAAGTTTCTTAGCATCTTAGTAGCTTCGAATCTTAGCAACTTTAAAAAATTATATCTTCTTAAGAATCTTTTGTAAAACTAATTGTGCTGAATACGTTCTGTTATTTGCTTGTTCGATTACGATTGAATTTTCTCCGTCTAAAACTTCATCGCTTACAATTACATTACGACGAACTGGAAGACAGTGCATAAATTTTCCGTTGTTGGTCAACGCCATTTTTTCAGCAGTTACTGTCCAATTTGAATCGCTGTTGGTTACTTTTCCGTAATCGTTGAAATTACTCCAGTTTTTTACGTAAACGAAATCGGCATTTTCGAAAGCTTTGTCTTGATCGTATTCTATTTTACAGTCTTTTGTGATTTCTGGGCTTAATTCATATCCTTCTGGATGTGTGATTACAAAATCCATGTCTTTTTGCATTTGCATCATTTCTACGAATGAATTGGCAACTGCCTGTGGTAAAGCTTTTGGATGTGGCGCCCAAGAAAGCACTACTTTTTGTTTGTTTTTATGTCTAGGTTTGAATTCTTCCATTGTAATCGCATCTGCCAAAGATTGTAACGGGTGACGTATTGCACTTTCCATATTTACGATTGGCACAGTAGCATATTTCAAAAATCCTGAAATTACGGTTTCCTGATAATCTTTTTCTTTATCAACTAAACCTGCAAAAGCACGGATTGCGATAATATCACAGTATTGTGAAACGACTTCTGCAGCCTCTTTAATATGTTCTGAAGCGCCCGAATTCATCACTGCTCCGTCTTCAAATTCTAAAGTCCATCCTTCGTTGGTAAAATTCATTACCATAACGTTCATTCCTAAATTCAAAGCCGCTTTTTGAGTACTCAAACGCGTTCTTAAACTTGGATTGAAAAATAACATTCCGAGAGTTTTATTCTTTCCTAAACTCTGATTTTTAAGCGGATTCTTTTTGATTTTAATCGCTTGTTTTACCCATTTTGATAATGAGTTGATCTCTTTTATTGAAATATAGTTCATTTGTTTTCTTTTTAATTTAGATAATGTGATAATTAGAAAATTGGATAATTGTGCTTTATCTGATTAACTAATTTTCTAATGGACTCATTAGATTATTTTCGTAAACGGAATTTCGTTTTTTAATGCTTTAAGAATAAAATTATCATTTAAACCATTTACAATCCAGGTTTCAATGTTTGCCGTTTTTGCGATTCCGGCAGCTTCTATTTTAGATTGCATTCCTCCTGTTCCGTGTGATGATTTTGATTCGCCGATTTCTTTTTCGAGTGATTTTAAATCATTTACCAATTTGATTGTTTCCGGAACTTCATCGTGAATGGATTCTTTCGTATAAATTCCATTTGTATTGGTGGCAATAATCAGAATATCAACATTTAAAAGAACCGCCGTTAAAGCCGCTAATTTATCATTATCTCCAAACCGAATCTCATCTGTGGCAACGGTATCATTTTCATTGATAATCGGAATGTAATTGTTTTTAACCAATACATTAATGGTATTTACAATGTTCTTTTTGGTCTGCTCTTTTTCGAAATCAGAATAAGAAAGCAAACACTGCGAAGTATTTAATCCTAAATCCTTAAAATTTTCATTGTAAATCCGCATTAAATGAGGCTGTCCGATTGAAGCCAAAGCTTGTTTTACAAAAACATCTTTGTCTTGATTATCCAACTTTACAAATTGCTTTGCCGCCGCAATTGCTCCTGAACTCACTATGATAAATTCATACTCGTCGTTTAAAGCCGCAATCTGTATTCCGAGGTCTTCAATCTTTCCCCGCGAAATATGATTGGTTTCTTTGGTTAAAGTATTACTTCCTATTTTTAATAAAATCCGTTTTTTTGCCATGTCTTTTGTTTTTGCCACGAAGGCGCTAAGGCACTAAGTTTTTTTTTAAATCTATTAAGCTGCAATTGTTTAATTATCTAATTGACACATTATCTAATTATCTCAATTACCTAATTTGTCCTTCTCCGTAAACGTACCATTTGTTCGTTACAAGATGTTGAAGGCCGATTGGACCGCGTTGATGCAATTTATCAGTACTTATGGCTAATTCTCCGCCTAAACCAAATTGTCCGCCGTCTGTAAAACGGGTTGAGGCATTTTGGTAAACTGCTGCGGCATCGATAGATTCCATAAATTGCTGTGCAACATCATTATCTTTTGTAATAATTGCTGCTGAATGTCCTCCGCAGTATTTGTTAATCATATCAATGGCATTTTCCTGAGAATCGATTGTTCCAATTACGATTTTATAATCCAGAAATTCTTCGTACCAAATATCTTCATTTTGAAGTGTTTTCGTATTTTCAAAATTCTCTAAAGACTTATCAACGATAACTTCCACTTTTGCTTCTATTAAGGCCTCGATCAGCATAGCTGTGAAACCTTCAAAATTTGGAAGTTTCGAATCAATTAAAACTTTATCTAAAGCATTACAAGCTGAAATTTTGGCTGTTTTAGCATTTAAAATTACTTTTAAAGCCAAATCTGTATCTGCTTTTTCATGAACGTAGACAAAATTATTCCCTCGTCCACTTACGATTACGGGACAGGTTGCGTGTGCTTTTACAAATTCAATTAGCTTTTCTCCGCCTCTTGGAACTATTAAATCTAGTTTTTGAGTTGGTTTTTCTAAAAATGCCTGAGTTTCCGTTCTGTTATAATTCAGATATTCTACCCAGTCTTTTGAAACTCCGTTTTCTTCTAGAGCTTTATGCCAAATACTTACGATTTTCAAATTTGATTTTAAAGACTCTTTTCCGCCTTTCAATAAAATCTTATTTCCGGATTTAAAAGCGATTCCGCCTGCTTCGATTGTAACATCAGGACGAGATTCGTAAATAATTAAAATCGTTCCAAAAGCGGCTGTTTTATTAACCACTTTTATTCCATTATCATGCGTAAAATGAAAACGCTCAATGCCAACGGGATCTTCCTGAGAAGCTAATTGATTTAATGATAAAATCATTTCGTCGACTTTTTTATCATCTACTTTTAAGCGTTCTTCCATCGCTAAATCTGAGCCGTCGTAATCGGCAAGATCTTCCTGATTGGTTAGGATTATCTCATTGCGCTCCTGCTCGACCAGCTTTGCCATGGTCCGCAGAACGAGATTGCGTTTTTCAATTGATAATGGATTCATAATTTCTAGTTGGTTGTTTTTTGGTTGTATATTTAGAATCTAAATTGTGCCGATAAATAAAAAACAGCTAATAAAACTCCATAGTAGAGTAAAATATTTGCTACAATCCAAACTCTTCGTTTCATATTACTATCTGACGAAAAATAAATTTTAAAAATCTGTACTATCAAAACTATAACTGAAAATAAACCAATCAAAAAATACATAAAAAAAAGAACTTTATTTATCTGTTCTATGTATTTCCAAACCTTAAATTGGTTTTGTAAATTGGCAATTAAAACAGCCCAAATTATAATAAACAAATAGACTATTGACTGAAACTTAAGAAATGAATCCAAAATTAAAGAGCTTTTCTTCATTTTATTTAATTTTAAATCCAGAAGCAAATTCACTCCCTTTTATTTTATAAGTAAAGATTAAAGAATCATAACATTTACAATCTATCTCTTTCTCAATTAAAGGAGCGTATTTTTCAATTTTTTCCCTAACAAAAGAATCACTTTTGACTTCAGAAATCTCAATCTCAAAATTGTTTAAAGAGTCTAGCATTGTATTTTCACAATCTCTAAAATACCAAACACTTGCTTCATTCTTATAAGTATCAATTTCTACATTTTCATATTTATTGATCTCATTTTTCATCCTTTGCAAAACTTTTTCAAGTTTTGCAGGAGGAATATATTCAGGAGCCCTTCTCATTCCCCATAAAAATGGATTCAGAAAAAGGAACATTGGCAATAAAACGCTTATTACCAATATACCTCCAAAAATACTTCTGAATAGCTTCATTAATTCTGAAGCTCTTGTAAACTTTCTTTTAAAGCTTTTACAAACGTATCGATATCCGCTTTTTTCACAGTTAATGGTGGTAAAATTCTTAATAGATTTTTGTTGTTGGCACTTCCTGTAAAAATGTGTTTTTCGATGATTAATTTCTTTCTTAAAGCCGCAACATCAAAATCAAATTCTACTCCAAGCATTAAGCCTTTTCCTTTTACTTGTTTGATGCCTTCAACTTCTTTGATTTTCTCTAAGAAATATTCATAAACTTCGTTTACATTCTTCTGTAAATCAAGTTTTTCAATTACATCAAGAACTGCGATTCCTGCTGCACAAGATAAATGGCTTCCGCCGAAAGTAGTTCCTAGTAATCCGAAACTTGCTTCGAATTTTGGAGAAATCAAAATCGCTCCAACCGGAAAACCGTTCCCCATTCCTTTTGCAACGGAGATAATATCAGCATTGATTCCGTGATGTTGAAACGCGAAGAATTTTCCACTTCTTCCGTATCCAGATTGTACTTCATCCAAAATTAAAACAACATCGTATTTTTTACATGCTTTTTCTAAAGCTTGAAAAAAATCAGTTGTTCCTTGATCTAAACCTCCAACTCCTTGAATTCCTTCGATAATTACTGCTGTAACATCTCCTTTAGCTAACTCAGCTTCAACTAATTCAATTTGGTTGAGTGGTAAAAAAGTAACTTCCTGCTGTGCATTTAATGGCGCAACAATTTTTTTGTTATCCGTAACTGCAACAGCTGCAGAAGTTCTTCCGTGAAAAGAATTATCAAAAGCCACAACTCTTGATTTTCCGTTATGGAAAGAAGCTAATTTCAAAGCATTTTCGTTAGCCTCAGCACCAGAACTGCATAAAAATAATTCGTAATCTTCTAATCCAGAAAGTTTTCCTAATTTCTGAGCCAATTCAACCTGCAAAGGATTCTGAATTGCATTTGAATAAAAACCTAAATGGTCTAATTGATTCTTCAATTTTGCTACATAATCCGGTTGAGTATGTCCAATAGAAATCACACCATGTCCGCTGTATAAATCTAAATATTCTACTCCTTTGTCGTCAATGATTGTACAATCTACTGCTTTTACTGGAGTTATGTCGTATAATGGGTAAACGTTGAATAAGTTCATTTGTGTTTTGTTTATTTTGTTTCAGGTTTCATGTTTCAAGTTACTCACTGAACGTGAAAACTAAAATTTCAAACCTTAAAACTAGTTATGTTTCTTCGTATCCATTTCGAGTCACGCACAGAACGTGAAACCTGAAACTTTAAACTTGAAACTAAAAAATTAAAATCCGCTTGGTTTCAAATGTAAACCTGTGGTTTCTTCTAAACCGAACATTAAATTCATGTTTTGAATCGCTTGTCCTGAAGCACCTTTGGTTAAGTTATCGATAATTGATGTTATGAGAACCCGGTTTCCTTTTTTCAATAAACTGATGATACATTTATTCGTTTGCACCACTTGTTTCATGTTGATGTTGGTTGTGGTAACGGTTACAAAAGGTTCATTTTTATAGAAATCTTCGTATTTAGCAACCAATTGATCCAAACTGTCATCACATAATGTATATAAGGTTGCAAAAATTCCTCTTGGAAAATCCCCTCTATTTGGAATAAAAAGCAATTCGCTATCAAAATCTTCTTGTAATTGAACCAAACTTTCTCCGATTTCTCCCAAATGTTGATGCTCAAAAGCTTTGTAATGCGACATATTGTTGTTTCTCCAACTGAAATGAGAAGTTTCTGAAAGACTTACGCCTGCTCCTGTACTTCCGGTTGTAGCATTAATATGAACATCATTATTTAACAGATTATGTTCTGCTAAAGGCAATAATGCCAACTGAATAGCAGTTGCGAAACAACCTGGATTTGCGATATAATTTGCTTTTTTTATTTCGGCTTTATTGATTTCAGGCAATCCGTAAACAAAATCTTTTCCTTCGAAATGAGCATCTTTATTCAATCTGAAATCATTTCCTAAATCAATGATTTTAGTATGACTCGCAAACTGATTTTCTTTCAAAAATGAAATCGATTTTCCGTGACCTAAACACAAGAAAACTACATTTACATTCGGATTGATTTCAGCAGTAAAATTCATTTCGATATCTCCCATCAAATCTTGGTGCGCTATCGAAAGCGGTTTTCCAGCATTTGTAGTACTGTAAACAAAATCGATGTTTACTTTTGGGTGATACATTAAAATTCTGATGAGTTCTCCGGCTGTGTAGCCCGAACCACCAATAATTCCGACATTAATCATGATCTAATTTGTTTACAGATGAGAATATGTTTTGTGCATTTCCTAAAATCTTGATAAATCCTTTTGCATCGTCAGATGTCCAAGCATTGTTCATTTCTCCGTATTGACCGAAACCTGTGTTCATTAAATCGTTTTCAGATTCGATTCCGTCAAGTGAGAAATGATATGGTTTTAACGAAACGGTTACGGTTCCATTTACTGTTTTTTGTGTGTCTTGCAAGAAAGTTTCGATGTTTCTCATTACTGGATCTAAGAACTGACCTTCGTGGAATAACATTCCGTACCAGTTTCCTAATTGCTCTTTCCAGTATTGTTGCCATTTCCCAAGAGTATGTTTCTCTAATAAATGGTGTGCTTTGATGATAATTAATGGTGCAGCAGCTTCAAAACCAACTCTTCCTTTAATTCCGATAATCGTATCTCCAACGTGAATATCTCTACCTATTGCATAAGCACTTGCCAATTTTTCAAGAGCAACAATATTGTTTGATGGTTTATCTGTTTTTCCATTTAAACCCACTAATTCTCCTTGTTCAAAATGAAGCGTTACTTTTTCTTCTCCCTCTTTTTGTAATTGCGAAGGATAAGCTTCACTTGGCAATGGCTGACTTGAAGTCAATGTTTCTTTTCCTCCAACACTTGTTCCCCAAAGTCCTTTATTGATAGAATATTGTGCTTTTTCCCAAGAATAGTGAACTCCATTTTGAGCTAGATAATCAACTTCTTCTTGTCTTGATAATTTTAAATCTCTAATTGGAGTAATAATTTCGATTTCTGGAGCAATAGTCTGGAAAATCAAGTCGAAACGAATTTGATCATTTCCTGCACCAGTACTTCCGTGAGCGATTGCAGTTGCTCCTACTTTTTTTGCATATTTTATCGCTTCAATTGCCTGAAAAACACGTTCAGCACTTACTGATAACGGATAAGTATTGTTTTTTAATACGTTTCCGAAAATCAAGTATTTGATAGCTTTATCGTAATATTTATCTAAAATTGTTAAGTTGGCGTGTTGTGCGCTTCCTAACTCATAAGCTCTTTTTTCAATAGCTGTTAATTCTTCAGCAGAAAATCCTCCTGTATCTACAAGAACAGTGTGAACTTCGTATCCTTTTTCATTTTTTAAATATTTCAAACAATACGAGGTATCTAATCCTCCGCTATAAGCTAATACTACTTTTTTCATTTTTTATAATTTAGGCTAATACTTTCGTATGTAGCAGTTTGAGATTTCTTTTTGGTTAAATTTTGAATAAAAAAACAAACGACAATAATTTGTTTAAGAATAAAGCCTGTTTAATTTTTTTAAGTCTGCTTAAAACAGCCTCATTAAAAGGATGTCTCGGCGGTGTTTTTTGTTTTTCTTTAGGGTCGTACAACATTCCGGTACAAAGACACATTTTGTTTTGTTTACTTTGTAAAATTTCAAAGTTTGTACAAGTTTTACAGCCAGCCCAAAAGCTTGGATCGGTTGTCAATTCTGAGAATGGAACTGGTTTATAACCTAGTTCAGAGTTAATTTTCATAACCGCCAAACCGGTTGTAATTCCAAATATTTTAGCATCTGGATATCTCTTCAAAGAATAATCAAAAACTTTCGATTTTATCTTTTTTGCCAATCCTAAACTTCTATAGTCAGGATGTACAATTAATCCCGAATGAGCCACGAATTTTCCGTGTTCCCAGCTTTCGATATAACAAAAACCTGCAAATTTCCCGTCAGCCAAAGCAATCATCGCATCACCATTCGACATTTTTTTCTGAATATACTCAGGAGTTCTTTTAGCAATCCCCGTACCTCTTAACAAGGCAGATGATTCTATCGTATCGCAAATTTCTTGTGCGAATTTGAAGTGTTCTTCCTGGGTAACAACAATAGAGATCTTCATTTCAATAATTGAAGTTTAGTGTTAAAAATAAAAGCATATTGTTTCGTTTGAAATCCAGAATTGAATCCAATAAAATTAAGCAAAATAGAAGTAACACTCTCAAAATCAAAAACTTGATCAAGAAAATTTACAAAATAATAAATACTTTTAGGATATGTTTGTCCAATGGACAAATTATGTGATTTCAAAATGAAAAATGGATATGAATAAATATACGGCTATAAAACTCAGTGAACACTATAGAGCTAGTGTCCGTACTTCGGGAGAAGTAATCGGTGAGTTTGTCCGTGACAAAGAAGTTATATGTAAACTTATTTTATTCATCGGTGCAAAAGTACATCTTTTTTTTATTTACAAAACAAAAAATTAAAATTCTAACATTTTTTTTGTGTTTTGTTAATCTCCATAAAAAAGAAACCCCGATAATTATGATTAATTATCGGGGTTTAAACAATTTATATTTTAAAATATTACTTCTTCGTAAAAGGAATTACCTGATTATTTCCTAAAAGAATCATATCAAAACCTGTTTTTGCTTCGTTGAATTTAAATTTCAATCCTGCTCTTTGTGATTCAAATGTATCTTTTTCACCCGCAACAGGAGACAAAGAGAATTTAGGATAATTTGGAAGTTCTGCACTCAAAACACTATTTTTCTCTGTCATTTCAATAGTTAAAGGAGATTTTGAAGTAACATAATTACCTAAGTATGCATCTAAAATAATATCTTTTTCTAATTTACCTTTTGCTTTTGTCCAAACATTATTAGATTCATTATTATCTGGAAAAACGTGGTCTGGGTCTAAAGTAATACTTTCAATTTCTTCAGTAGAATCATGTTTAAAAGACCAGCTATTGTTGCGCTGCCAGATTTCTACAGGAAGATTAACTCTTGTAACTTTTCCGCTTTTTGTTTTAACATCTAAAACAATTGGCATTGGCATTTTATCAAAATTCTCTACAGTTATTACAGCTCCTTTTGCAGGATCATTTTTCACATACATAACCGAATTGATTCCCTGATCAAATCTCCAGTTGTTTACGTACCAGCTTCTCCAGAACCAGCTTAAATCTTCACCGGCAACATTTTCTATAGTTCTAAAGAAATCATCCGGTTGTGGGTGTTTGTAAGCCCAACGATCAATATAAGTTCTGAAAGCATTGTCAAAACGCTCTTTTCCTAAAATTTGCTCTCTTAAAATTATCAATCCCGCACTTGGCTTAAAATAGCACAACATTCCAATATTACCCTCTTTCATATTATCCGGAGAACTCATAATTGTTTCTAAGTCAGGACGAGTAAAAGATTCTGCTTCTTGATGTAAGTCAGCAGCTGGTTCTTTGTATTCACCATTGTTAAATGCGGCTGTACTTAGTGAATTAATAAAAGTATTAAAACCTTCATCCATCCATCCGAACAATCTTTCATTTGAACCTACAATCATTGGAAACCAAATGTGACCAAACTCGTGATCTGTAACACCCCATAAATCTGCTCCTTTAGATTTCCATCCGCAGAACACAATTCCCGGATATTCCATTCCACCTTCATTTCCTGCAACGTTTGTAGCCGCTGGATAAGGATATTCAAACCATTGTTTTGAATAATGTTCGATAGATGCTTTTACATATTCTGTAGAACGTCCGTAACCGTCTCTTCCCGCGCTTTCAACTGGATAAGCAGATAATGCTAAAGATTTTTTGCCGCTTGGAAGATTAATTTTTGCTCCGTCTAAGATGAAAGCTGATGATGATGCCCAGGAAAAATCACGAGCATTTTTGATTTTATAATGCCATGTTTTCTCTGTTCCTGCGTTTGCATTTGCTGTAGCAGCTACCTCTTCAGCAGAACGAATTGTTACCGTTTGATCGCTATTAGATGCCTCTTTATATTTTTTCAACTGATCTGCAGAAAACACTTCCTGACCGTTAATCAATTCTCCTGATGCCACAACATACTGATTTCCAGGAACAGTTAATTTTACATCAAAATCTCCATATTCTAAGTAAAACTCAGAAGCACCTAAATAAGGAGCTGTGTTCCATCCTCGTACATCATCATACACACACATACGTGGATACCATTGTGCAATAGTAAAGATTTTTCCGTTTTTAGTTTCTAAAACCCCCATTCTGTCAGATCCTTCGAAAGGAGCTATGAAAGAGAACTCTATTTTAACTTTTACAGTTCCTCCTTTTGCAGCCAATTCTTCCGGAAGGAAAATTTGCATTCTGGTATCTGTAACAACGTATTTTGCTTCAACTTCTGTTTTCTTTTTTCCAACAGAAATCACTTTTACTGATTTAATTTTGTTCCCTCCATCAAAAACCTGCCCCTGAGCTCCATTACGGCTTCCTGTTAATGGCACAACGGCATTTCCTCTGGAATCTTCTTTAAATAAATTCTGATCTAAATTCAGCCACAAAAAACCTAATTTATCCGGACTATTATTAGTATATGTAATTTCATCTGTCCCTACAATCTCATTTGTAGTTCCGTTTAATTTTGCCGTAATTTGGTAATCAGCCCTGTTCTGCCAGTACTCTACTCCAGGCTGACCGCTAGCTGTTCGCGTTGATGTTCCGTTTTTGGTATAAAAATGCGGACCAAAGGCATCATGATAATTGTAATTATTTACCGGATTTACTGCTGTCGCTGAAGGAGTTTGCTGCGCCCAGACCGCTGAAATCCCAAAAAATAAAGCCGCGGTTAAAATGGCTTTTGCACATTGCTTTTTCATATTTTTTAGCTGTTTATGTAGCAAATTAATGAAAAAAAAAGCTATTGACAGAGAAATTTCCAAACATATATTCAATTTTAGCAAAATTTTATCAATAAAATAATTCATCTCATTTTATAAAAAACTAAATTTTATAAAATATATTTACATCTCTTAAAAAAAACAATCATTTTACACTCTATATTTTGACTACAACAATCTCAAATTCAAAACTAAATGCTTCTATTAAACATGCAGGAGCTGAGTTATTTTCCATAAAAGACAATGAAAACAAAGAATTTATCTGGGAAGGAAATCCGGATTTTTGGGGTAAACACTCTCCTGTTCTTTTTCCTATTGTTGGGACATTAAAAAATAACACTTATACTATTAAGGAAAAAGAATATCAATTACCACGACATGGTTTTGCCCGTGATATGGAATTTGAGTTAATTGAAAAGACTGAAAATAAAGCCGTTTTCTCTTTAAAATCTTCGGAAGAAACCTTAAAAAAATATCCTTTCAAATTTGAATTACAGCTTATTTATACGCTTAACGAAAATTCATTGGATTTAGAATACAAGGTAATAAATAACGGAAACGAAAAAATGCCTTTTTCAATAGGTGCACATCCTGCAATTGCATTGCCGGATAATTTTGAAGATTATGCACTTCAATTTGAAAAAAAAGAAGAGCTAAAATACTATCTGCTAGAAAATGATTTGATTTCTTCTAAAACTAAAATATTAGAAACAAATAATAATGTAATTCCTTTAAATTATGAGCTATTCAAAAACGATGCTTTGATTTTTAAAACATTAAATTCAAAATCATTAACTATTCTAAAAAACGCAAAACCATACGTAAAAGTCGATTATAAGGATTTTCTAAGTTTAGGAATCTGGACAAAAGAAAATGCGCCCTTTATTTGTATTGAACCTTGGCTAGGTTATTCTGACACTGATCAAAATACAGGAGATTTATACAAAAAAGAAGGGATTTTAATTTTGGGCGAAAACAAAAATTTCACTGCAAAATTTAGCATTACTATACTATAACGCAATTACTAAGATGTTAGAATTTAACTTTTCTCCTTTTCCTGTTATTGAAACAGAACGTTTGGTATTGAATAGAATTACAAAGGAAGATGTAAACGAAATTTTCGAATTACGTTCTAATCCCGACATAATGAAATATATTCCAAGACCATTGGCAAAAAATACGGATGATGCATTGGAACATATTAGGATAATTAATGAAGCAATAGACACAAATAAAGGAATTAATTGGGCAATAAGACTTAAAAATTCCCCTAAATTATTTGGTTTCATAGGATTTTACAGATTACAGCCGGAAAATTATCGAGCTGAAATTGGCTATATGATTTTGCCACAATTTCATGGAAAAGGATTTGTTCCAGAAGCAGTAAAAAGACTTGCTAAATATGGTTTTGAAGAAATAAAACTTCACTCTATTGAAGCTGTAATTGATCCTGAAAACTACGCCTCTGAAAAGGTTTTACAAAAATGTGGTTTTATAAAAGAAGCACATTTAAAAGAATCCGAATTTTACGAAGGAAAATTTCTGGACAAAGTAATATACTCTCTTTTAAACAATTAGCTTCATTCCTAAATTCTGACAAAAAATAATCTTGTTAAAAGTAGGTTAATCAACAATAGCAACGCTTAACTTACGTTATATTTGTGCCGAAAAAATCATTTCCAGCGATTAAAAAACACCATGAAAAAAATACTTGCCATTACTGTTCTTCTTTTATCAGTCCAATTACAAAGCCAGACTTTTATAAAATTTAATGGTGCCACTGCTTTACTTGCCGTACCCAATATTGGTATCGAAACCAGTATTGGAGAAAAAACAACTTTCAGTGCAGATATAATGGCTTCTTTCTGGGAATCTTTCAACGGACATAATCCGATGAAATTTATTACTGTAACTCCAGAAGTTCGCTACCATTTTAAAGAAAAGTATAATGGTTTTTATGTTGGAGGCCACATTGGCGCCGATAAATACGAAATTCAAAAATGGAATTACTGGGGTAGCAATCATTATGAAGATGGTTTTGGCTACAGACTTGGAGCAACAGTAGGTTACAATTTAAAACTAAACGATAAATTCGTACTTGACTTTTTTGTTGGAGGTGGATGGCATCAGGGATTTTACCACGGTTATTACAATGATGGAACTCCGGGAAGATATGAAAAAACGGTCAACTGGAATAAAAGTGGCGAATGGCTTCCTTATCGCGGAGGAGTTATGATTTCTTATAAACTATAAATTCAACCTAACTTAGGAGCGGTTTTTATATAAAGCTCTTCTACTTTTTTACGAGCCCAATCTGTTTTTCTTAAAAAGGTAAGACTTGACTTTATCGTTGGATTTGACATAAAACATTTTATCGGAATTAATTCTCCTAAGGTATCAAAACCATAATAATCTACTAAAGTTTCTACAATTTTTTGAAGTGTAATTCCGTGTAAAGGATCTTTGGACTGATTTTGCATTTTGGACTTTTTAAATGATATCAAAAAGACCGTACTTAAAAAAGTACGGTCTTTCTTTTTTGTAAAATTACTAAATTGAATTTTACGATAATCAAATAAAGAATAAATTAGAATAAGAATTTAAATCCAACAGAAATTGGAGAAGTTAAATTAGGGTTACTTCCTCCTAAAGCTGTATTGTAAAACGGATCTACATTTGCAGCGTGAGCCAGTCCGAAATTAGTAACTGTAGTTTTTTCTCCCGTTTTTGGGTCAAGCGTAGTTGATGTAAAGTTGGCTAAGTCATAAGAAAACTCAACAGAGAAATTTTTAGTCACAAAGTAATCGAATCCTCCTGACATAGACACACCGATTTGATTTACTTTTAGTTCACTTTCTTTTTCTTTCCCGGAAATAATCGGTACTGCTAATTGACCAAAGAAATAAAGAGAACCAGCAACATTCCAATACTTTCTAACTAAAGGCTGCGCAACAATTAAATCTGTTTTTGCTGCTGTTCCTGCATCAGAATCTGCTTTTACATTAATATACCCCACAGCTGCACCTACCGCAACAGAAGGTGTTACAAACGTACCAACAATTGGCAATACAGATAAAGTGGTATTTTTAGCATCTGCCGTTTTTGTTTGTTGATAACCAAATTGAGATGTTACAAACCAAGTTCCTTTTAGTCCTTGAGCTGAATCTTGGGCTTTAGCGGTTAAACCCATAATCACAACACCGACTAGCGTTACAATTTTTTTCATTATTAAATTTGTTTTTGAAATTATGAAGCAAACTTAAAAGGAAGCATTTTTGTCATGGCTGATTAAAATCATAGATTTAAAAAAAACTTTAATTATCTTAGCCGGCATAATTTTTTCAATTTTGTCTTACATTTGCACTCATGTTAAAATCAGTCAATATATTAAATAAAAGAGCCCGATTTGATTATGAAATAATCGATACCTATACTGCCGGAATTGTTTTAGCAGGTACCGAAATCAAATCAATTCGTTTAGGAAAAGCTAATATTACAGAAAGTTTTTGCGAATTCAGTGGCATGGAACTTTTTGCGATCAATACTTATATCGAAGAGTATTCTTTTGGAAACCAGTTCAACCATAAATCCAGAAGCGAAAGAAAATTGCTTTTGAATAAAAAAGAATTAAAAACGCTTCATAAAAATGTGCAGGCAAAAGGACTTACTATTGTTCCGCTAAAATTGTTTACAAATGAAAAAGGTTTAGCCAAATTACAGATTGGTCTTTGCAGAGGAAAGAAAAACTATGACAAACGAGAATCTTTAAAAGAACAAGATACCAAACGAGATTTAGATCGTATTAAAAAAGCTTTTAATTAAAAGCTTTTTTAATTTTACATAAATTCCTAATTATTAATATTTTATCGTTATTTTTACTTATAACCAATTTAACTGTAAAATATGAAAAAGTCTTTACTCTTATTTTTTATTGTAGTTATATTTTCTAGTTGTGGCAGTAACACTTCTATAGTAAACAGCTGGAGAGATCCAAAAATTACCGTTGCTCAGGAAAATTTCAAAAAGGTTTTAGTTGTTGCTTTAGTCAAAGATGAAGCATCCAGAAGAGTTACAGAAAACAGAATTGCCGCTGGTAATCCCATTTTTAGAACTTCTTATCAATATTTAAACGAAACCACCAAAGACTTTACTAAAGAACAAAAGTTGAAAATTCTACAAGATGAAAATTTTGACGGAGTAATTACTATGAGATTGGTAAGCAAGGAAAAAGAAACATCTTATGTTCCCGGAACTTACACCGGAATGTATTACGGAGGTTTTGACGGAATGTACACCGGAATGTACGGTTATGGATTTGGTAATTGGTATGGTATGTATTCTCCTAACTTTTATGATCCGGGTTATTACCAGGAAACTACATCTTATATGGTAGAAACCAATATTTTTTCATTAAAAGAGAACAAATTGATATGGACCGGTACAACTGAATCACAATATGTAACAGATTTAGGTCAAACAGTTGATGCCATTATGCAGGCTGTAGTGAAAGAAATGAGAAAAGACGGCTCTCTTCCTCCAAAATAAAATATCAAAAAGCAGTACTTAAAATACTGCTTTTATTTTGTTTAAAAAATTGACTAAATTTGTCAAGACCAAAACTTTCATTAAAATGAAATCTTTATTAAAAAACGCCAGAGAACAAAAAGGCTTAAAAACCCGTGAATTGGCACAACTTGCAGGAATAGACCAAGCCTTAATCAGTAAATTTGAATCGGGAACACGAAAACCGACTAAAGATCAAATCATTAAACTGTCTCAACTTTTAGAAATTGATTATGAAACTTTGATGATTGCCTGGCTTAAAGAAAAAATTCTTTATGAAATTGGTGATGAGGAATTTGCTCTAAAAGCTATTAAACTTGCAGAGGATGAAATTAAATACAATAAAACAGTTTCTAATCTTAAATTATCTACTTCATTAGAAAAGATTTTAAAAGAAATTGATTCTTTAAAAGAAAAACTGGATTCTTATCGACAAAACGATAGCATTAAAATAAAACAAGCCTTAGAACTGGAATACACTTTTGAAAGTAATAGAATTGAAGGAAACACAATGACTTTGCGTGAAACAGATATGGTCATAAATGAAGGTTTGACGATTTCAGGAAAAAGTATGCGAGAACATCTTGAAGCCATAAATCATCAGGAAGCAATTGGCTTTGTAAAAGAATTAATGAATAAAAATAACTCATTGAACGAACGCGATCTATTATCTATTCATAATTTAATTCTTCGAGGGATAATTCCAGAAGATGCTGGACGTTACAGAAAAGTTCAGGTTATGATACAAGGAAGTACACATATGCCACCACAACCTTTATTAATTCCTCAAGAAATGGAAGAATATTTTATTTGGTATGAGATCAATAAAAACAAATTGCATCCTATTATTTTGGCTGCCGAAATGCACGAACGATTAGTTACAATTCATCCTTTCATTGATGGAAACGGAAGAACTTCCAGATTGATAATGAATTTAATTTTGATGCAAAAAGGTTATCCAATAGCCAATATTAAAGGAGATTACGAAACCCGAATGCAATATTATCAATCTTTAGAAATAGCGCAAACAACAAAAGATAAAGAAGATTTTTTCCTGTTTATAGCTCAAAAAGAAAAAGAAAGTTTGGAAAGATATATCTCAATTTTAACTCAATAAAAAGCCCAGCTTTAAAACCGGGCTTTCTCATTAATTTTTATCTTCTAACAACGGAACAAATCGAAACTCTCCAAATTCATGTTTCTCAAATTGCGTTTCATTCTTTCTGATCAATAAAGTCATAATCTGAACATCTTCTCCCAACGGAATCACAAGTCTTCCTCCTATTTTCAACTGAGCCATTAAGGGTTGCGGAATAAAAGGTGCACCAGCTGTAACTATAATACTGTCAAAGGGAGCAAAATTTGGAAGCCCTTTATAACCATCTCCAAAAGAAACATGTTTGGGACGAATATTTAACTTTGGAAATAAAACAGATGTCTGTTTAAATAATTCTTTTTGTCTTTCAACCGTATAAACTTTTGCTCCAAGATTAAACAAAACGGCTGTCTGGTATCCGGAACCTGTTCCAATTTCCAAAACTTTATGTTCTTTTTGTACTTCTAACAACTGTGACTGAAAAGCTACAGTATAAGGTTGCGAGATAGTTTGTCCCGCACCAATAGGAAAAGCCTTATCCTGATAAGCATAATCTTCAAAACTGGAATTCAAAAAAAGGTGTCTCGGGATTTTTTTTATCGCATCCAGAACCGCTTTATCAGTAATTCCTTTTTGCTCTAAAGTGGTTACTAATTGATTACGAAGTCCTTGATGTTTGGCAGTGTCTTTCAAAATGGGTAGGTTTTATTTTCGCAAAAATAAGAAACAAAACAGGATTTCAAATATTGATTTTTAAATAATAAATTAATACAGTCGAAAGTCACTCTTTTCAGGATAAACGAAGTCGAAGCCATTCATGTACTTTATGTCCTTCATCCTTGATGAGAGTGACAAGTGTGTAAGTGAGGATGCAAATTACGACCAATGACCAACAAATAACGACCAACAACCAATAATTAACAAGTTACAATTCACAACTCACATTTCACAATTAGTTAAATTCATTTTCACGGTAAACAAATAAATTATATTTTTGTTTAAAATACATTCTCATGTTAAAAGTAGGAGTTTTAGGTGCTGGTCATCTTGGTAAAATACATTTACGCTTATTACAACAATCTGACAAATACGAATTAGTTGGATTTTACGACGAAAATCAGGAAAATGCCGAAAGAATCTCAAAAGAATTTGGCTATAAAAATTTCAGTACAATTGCAAAACTCATTCACGCTGTCGACGTGATCGACATTGTTACTCCAACGCTTTCACACTATAAATGTGCAAAAGTTGCCATCAAATCAGGAAAACATATATTTATTGAAAAACCAATCGCCAATACGGTTGAAGAAGCTGAAGAAATTATTGCTTTAGCAAAAGAATATAACGTAAAAGGACAAGTAGGACATGTAGAGCGTTTTAACCCAGCTTTTATTGCTACAAAAAACATGATCGAAAATCCCATGTTTATAGAAACACATCGTCTGGCTGAATTTAATCCGCGCGGCACAGACGTTCCTGTAGTTTTAGATTTAATGATTCATGATATTGATGCTATTTTAAGTGTTGTTAATTCAAAAGTAAAAGATATTCATGCCAGCGGCGTATCGGTAATTAGTGATACTCCGGATATTGCCAATGCCAGAATCGAATTTGAAAATGGTTGTGTTGCCAACTTAACTGCAAGTAGAATTTCGTTGAAAAACATGCGTAAATCACGTTTCTTTCAAAAAGACGCTTACATTTCTGTTGACTTCTTAGAAAAAAAATGTGAAGTAGTTCGAATGAAAGATGCGCCAGAAGTTCCAGGAGATTTTGATATGATTCTGCAAAATGCCGAAGGTGTAAAAAAACAAATCTATTTTACCAATCCAGATGTAGAGCAAAACAACGCAATTCTCGACGAATTAGAATCTTTTGCAAATGCTATTAATACAGATACAACTCCAGTTGTAACATTGGAACAGGCTACAGATGCTTTGCGCGTAGCGTATCAAATTATTGATTGCTTCGAAAAAAAATAAAGTTGTATAAAAAATAAGTTAGCCACGAATTCACGAATTATTTGGTGAATTCGTGGCTAAATCATAAAAAAATATCTAGCAAAAAATGAAAACAATAGCTGTAATTGGTGCAGGAACAATGGGCAATGGAATTGCTCATACCTTTGCACAAAGTGGATTTATAGTAAAACTAATTGATGTTTCAGAAAAATCATTAGATAAAGGAATGGCAACCATTGCAGCAAATTTAGATCGCATGCTGGCTAAAGGAACCATTACACAAGAAGATGTTGCCAAAACAATTACAAACATCATAACTTACACAGATATTAAAGACGGTGTTGTTGGCGCTGATTTAGTTGTAGAAGCCGCAACTGAAAATATTGAATTAAAACTGAACATTTTCAAGCAATTAAACGAATATTGTTCACACAATACTATTTTAGCAACTAATACTTCTTCTATTTCAATTACACAAATCGGAGCCGTTGTAGCGCATCCAGAGCGTGTTATTGGAATGCATTTCATGAATCCGGTGCCGATTATGAAATTGGTCGAAATCATCCGCGGCTATAACACAAGTGATGAAGTAACTAAAATCATCATGGATTTATCTGAAAAATTAGGTAAAGTTCCTGTTGAAGTAAACGATTATCCTGGTTTCGTAGCAAACAGAATTTTAATGCCAATGCTGAACGAAGCAATCGAAACGTTATACAATAAAGTTGCCGGAGTATATGAAATTGATACGGTAATGAAATTAGGAATGGGACACCCAATGGGTCCACTACAATTAGCGGATTTTATTGGACTTGACGTTTGTCTTGCCATTTTAAATGTAATGTACGACGGATTCAAAAATCCAAAATATGCTCCTTGCCCGCTTTTAGTAAATATGGTAAGAGCCGGAAAATTGGGAGTGAAATCTGGAGAAGGATTTTACGATTATAGCGAAAGTAAAAAGGCTGAGAAAATTTCGAAGCAGTTTGTTTAAAAAATAAATATCATGTCGATTCAATCGAATTTAAATACAATAAAAGCAACTTTACCTGAACACGTAAACCTAGTTGCCGTTTCAAAAACAAAACCTGTCTCAGACTTGATGCAAGCCTACGAAACAGGACAGCGCATTTTTGGAGAAAACAAAATTCAGGAAATGACGGAGAAATGGGAACAAATGCCAAAAGACATTCAATGGCATATGATTGGTCATGTTCAGTCCAATAAAGTCAAATTTATGGCGCCTTACGTGAATTTAATTCATGGCGTTGACAGTTTGAAATTATTACAGGAAATAAACAAACAAGCTTTAAAAAATAACAGAACCATAGATTGTCTTCTTCAAATTTATATTGCCGAAGAAGAATCTAAATTTGGTTTGGACGAAAATGAATTAAATGAACTTTTAACTTCTTCGCAGTTCAAAGAGTTGAAAAATATTCGTATCTTAGGTTTAATGGGAATGGCAACCTTCACAGAAGACCAAAACCAAATTAAAAAAGAATTTACCCATTTAAAATCGATTTTTGATTCGATAAAAGAGCTGAAAACTGAAAACTGCAGTCTGAACACTATATCGATGGGAATGTCAGGAGATTATCAATTAGCGATAGAATGCGGAAGCACAATGGTAAGAATTGGAAGCAGCATTTTTGGCGGTCGTTAATACCTGCCGTAAAGACGCATTGAAGTACGTCATTACAAAAAACTGAATACTAAAAACTGAGACTGAACACTTAATTTGTACGCAATACTTGACATAGAAACCACTGGGGGGCAATTTAATGAAGAGGGAATTACCGAAATCGCTATCTATAAATTTGATGGGCATGAAGTAGTTGATCAATTCATAAGCCTTGTCAATCCTGAAATTCCGATTCAGCCCTTCGTAGTAAAACTGACTGGAATTAATAATGCTATGCTACAATCAGCGCCAAAGTTTTACGAAGTTGCTAAGCGTATCATAGAAATTACTTCTGACTGTGTTATTGTGGCTCATAATGCATCTTTTGACTATAGAATCCTTCGTACAGAATTCAGACGTCTTGGCTACGATTTCGAAGCTAAAACACTTTGTACAGTAGAATTAGCAAAAAAATTAATTCCGGAACAACCTTCATACAGCTTAGGAAAACTCGTTCGTGCACTTGGAATTCCAATGGCAGACAGACATCGCGCAAGCGGAGACGCTATGGCAACCACAAAGCTTTTTAAAATGCTTTTGGAAAAAGACGTTGAAAAAACAATCGTAAAAGATTTTATAAAACTAGAAGTTGAAAAAGGAATTTCTCCAAAATTTCTGGATCTAATTAATCAAATGCCAGCTAAAACAGGTGTTTATTATATCTATAACGAAGGTGGAACTTTAATTTACATTGGCAAAAGCCAAAATATTAAAAAAAGAGTCAATCAGCACTTTACTGGAATTACAACCAAAAGTAAAAGAATTCAGGCCGAAGTTTTTACGATTACGTATGATGAAACCGGAAGCGAGTTAATAGCACTTTTAAAAGAAAGTCAGGAAGTAAAAGTAAATCGTCCAAGATACAATCGATCTCAGAAAAAATCAGTTTTTCCTTTTGCTTTATACGCCGAGAAAGATTCAAATGGCTATATTACCTTAAAACTAGAAAAAGCCGATGGACGTAAAAAAGAAATAACTTCTTTCGCTTCCTTACAAGAAGGCAAAAATGCCCTTTTTAGATATACTGCAAAATATCATTTGTGCCAAAAATTAACTGGTTTATACCAAACAAAAAAAGAGTGTTTCCAATATACAATTAAAGAGTGCGACGGTGCCTGCATTGGCGAAATTACTCCCGAAACTTACAATTTGAGAGTCCAACAGTTTATTTCTGAAAACAGTTTCGAAAACAAAAACATGATCCTAATCGACAGAGGTAGAAATATAAACGAAAGAAGCGCTATTTTAATTGAAGACGGAACTTACAAAGGCTACGCTTATTACGATCTTAATTACCAGATTACCAATATTGATATCCTAAAAAATATCTTAATCCCAATGCAGCACAATCGTGATGTAAAGAATATCATTCAAAGCTACATTCGTAAAAGTAAGTCATTAAAAATACTTCATTTTTAACAAAACCAAACTTTCATTATCTTTAAGGATATGAAAAACAAAAAATCACAATACGAAATCTTCAGGGAAAAAGTAAAAATCATTCTGTATGGCACCAATACCATATTAGGACGAATGTTCGATTTGGTATTATTAGGTTTGATTTTATTGAGCGTTTTATTAATAATGCTCGACACTGTACAAGGAATCAGTTCCAAATATCATTACCAGCTTCTTATTTGCGAATGGGTAATAACAGTCTTTTTTACCATCGAATATATTCTCCGAATTATCTCCATTCAAAAACCTGTTAAATACATCTTTAGCTTTTACGGAATCATCGATTTACTTGCTGTTTTGCCCATGTATTTGTCTATATTTTTGCCCGGCGCAAGTATTTTATCAATCGTAAGGGCATTACGTTTTCTTCGATTATTCAAAATTTTGCATATTCCGCAAATCAATCATCAATCGTTACAATTAAAAGAAGCTATAGAAGCCAGCAAAGAAAAAATTCTGGTTTTCATTTATTTTGTCCTAATCAGCACCGTTATCATCGGTACCATAATGTATCTGGTGGAAGGCCGAGAATCAGGATTTACAAGCATTCCAATGGGAATTTACTGGACAATAGTAACTTTAACAACAGTAGGTTATGGAGATATTTCGCCACAAACACCGCTTGGCCAATTTATTGCAGCATTTGTCATGATTTTAGGTTACGGAATCATCGCCGTTCCAACAGGAATTGTTACTGCCGAGTTTGCAAAAAGCAGTCTGAAAAACAGCACTGTAAGTGGCAAAAAAACATGTAGAAAATGCCAGTCTCAAGTTCATTTTGATAATGCTAAATATTGTTACGAATGTGGAACTGAACTGCCTAATAATTAATTTTAGAAGCTAATCCAGCTGTACATTCCAACTCCTCCTTATATTTGTAATTTTTTAAGGCATAAAAGGAGCTTCCGTTGGTCGCTCTTTTACACCAAAAAAATTCAACAAATATAAGTCCGGGGTTTCCATTTCCATCTGGGCTAAAAACTATGAAATACCTAATAACCATTGTAGGCCCAACAGCTATAGGCAAAACAGCCTTGAGTATTGCTTTGGCACAGCATTTTAAATGCGAAATCGTTTCTTGCGACAGCCGTCAGTTTTTCAAAGAAATGGCCATCGGAACCGCAGTTCCAAATCAGGAAGAATTAAACTCGGCCAAACATCATTTCATTCAAAACAAATCCATTTTTGAAAATTATACCGTTGGCGATTACGAAAAAGAAGCTTTGGCCAAAATAGAAGAATTATTTCAAACCAATGATTTTGTCATTCTTATCGGCGGTTCAGGATTATATGTCGATGCCATTTTAAAAGGATTCGATGAATTTCCAGAAATAGATCCAAGCATTCGTTCTGAAGTAAATTCAAATTACGAAAAAATCGGAATTGAATATCTTCAAGAACAATTGAAAAGTTTAGATCCCGAATATTATCAAAAAATAACTATAGAAAATCCACAGACTTTGCAAAATCCACAGCGAATGATGCGTTTTGTAGAAGTTTGCATTGGAGCTCAAAAACCGTATTCTTCGTTTTTAAATCAAAAGAAAAATAATAGAGACTTCACTCCTATTCTAATTGGCTTAGATGCTGACAGAGAAATCATATACAGCAGAATCAACCAACGTGTAGATATTATGATGAACGAAGGATTATTAAAAGAAGCCGAAGCACTTTATCCCAACAAAGCGTTAAATGCGCTCCAAACCGTCGGTTATAGAGAATTATTTAGTTATTTTGATGGAGAATTCACGTTGCCATTTGCCATTGAAGAAATCAAAAAAAACACAAGAAGATTTTCCAAAAGACAATTAACATGGTTCAAACGAAACGAAAACACCAAATGGTTTGATTACGCAACAGATAGAAAACAAATCATAAATCACATAGAAGGTCTTATAAAATAAAGAAAATCTATTTTCTATTTTCTATTTTCTATTTTCTAAAAAAAATAAATCTAAAATTATAAAATGCCAATATCTCCCAATTTCACATCAGTTTTAAGCAAAGACTGGGAAATCAATTTCACACAATGCACGCCAACAGGTTTCTTAAAATATACTGATTTGTGTAACCTTTTACAGTTAACCGCCGCCGCACATTCTGAAGTTGGCGGCATCAGCTTTACGGATATGCAGGAATTTGATCAAGCTTGGGTTTTAAGCCGAATGCGTGTTGAAATTTCAGCATTACCAAAATGGCAAGATGTTGTAACCGTAAAAACATGGATTAATAGTTTAGAGAATTCACGTTCTGTTCGTGCGTTGGAAATGTATGTAAACGGAAAAAAGATTGTTGGAAGCGAAACCTATTGGGCCGTTTTTAACACCAAAGCGCGTCGTCCGGAAGCTTTAGCATTGCCTTTTGAACACTTCGAATTATTCCCTGAAAAAAGAGCAACAGAAGAAGGGTTTTCAAAAATCAATATCAACCACGAAAAAGAAGCGGTTTTTGAAAAAACAGTTTATTTATCAGATTTAGACATTGTAAATCACGTAAATAATGTCAAATATCTGGAATGGTGCTTGGATCATGTTGATCCAAAAAGAATCATGAAACAAGAAGTTAAAAGTTTCGAAATGAATTTCATGAAAGAACTTTCACTACAAGATAATGTGGTAATTCACGAAAGCGAAGATGATAATCACACAACAGCAACATTCAGCATTACAAAAGACGAAAAAACTTGTTTTGCTTTGGAATTGCATTGGAAGTAAATAGCAATTTCTTTCCTGCAAGGTTTCCAAAACCTTGTAGGTATAAATGTTAGAATTTAAATAACAAACCTACAAGGTTTTGGAAACCTTGCAGGAAAGTGGAATCAATAAAAAAACGATGCAAATTGCATCGTTTTTTTATCAAAATCATTTCGATTTCTTTTTAGAACCTTTCTTAGATTTCTTTTTCTTCTTTTTCAGTAAATCAATTTTACTTTCAATTCTCTTCTCAACATCTGCAATATCCGATTCATAATTGAATTGCAACAAATGAATTTTCGCATTTTTAATTTCTTTTAATGCTTTTTTAAACTCATTTTGCGCTTCTAAAAGAATGGCTTTCTTGACATAAATTTCAGATTTATTGATTCCTTTTACCGTTAAGGCAAAATCAATGAGCTTTCGAGCTTCTTCATAATCTTCATTTAAAATCAAAGTTTTTAAATAATACGGATACACTTCAAGAGCATGAATATTAATCGATAAAGCCTGCTGAAAATAAGATTTCGCTTCTTCATAGTTCATCAATTGCTCTGCCTGAATTCTTCCGTACAAACACAAAACCATTGTATTTTTATCATCATAAGAAAAAGCATAATCTAAAGATTCTATTGTTCCTTCCAACCAAAACGGATAATTATCCAAGGCTTGAAAAAGGTATTTATCAGTTGTTTTCATTGCGTAAATCGTTTTTTAATTTCTGACGAGTTCCTTTATAACTTTTCTCTACTTTGTTCTTTTTAAAATCACTTCCCGTAAAAACTCTCACTGGATTTCCGCGCTCTACATTGAGCTGATTTTCCCACTGTCTTCCTACATGATTTTTAAGCTGAACTAGTTTTTCGTCTTCTAATTTTTTTAATAATCTTTCTGTTGCCAGTTTTTTGTTTTGATGCTGCGAACGGCTATCCATTGCTACAACTGCAATTCCTGTTGGAATATGTGTCGCCCGAATTGCCGAACTGACTTTATTCACATGCTGGCCACCTGCTCCTGAACTTCTCATGGCTTGATACTGAATATCATTTTCTGAAACTGAAACGTTTTTCTGCGATTCTATTTCAAAAATTCCAATAAACCAGTTTTTACGTTTGTGCATTTTCCTAAACTGACTCTGTCCAATCCATTGAATCGTTCCAACCCAAGACTTCACAAACTGATCAGCATTTTTTCCTTTTACAGCAATCGATGCGGTTTCTATGGTTCCGTTCTCTTCTCCTTTTTCTCTTTGCAACAAAACCACATCTAAATTCTGATCTTGGGCCTCTTCCAAAACTTTTTTAAGCACTTGGGCGACAACCCAAGTGCATTCTGCAGGCCCGCGACCCGCTGTTATCTGAATTATTCTTTCCATTTTTCTAATATTTTAAGAAGCTTTTCTCTGTTTTTTGCTTCTTTAATAAATTTTGGAAGTCGTGAAACCATTGTTCTATTACCGCTTCCATTATTATTTCTCTCTCTTAAATCAGCTTTAATGTATTTTTCCAAGTACACTAAATGTTCCTGATTATAAACCCAAAAAACATTTCCTCTGACTTCTTTTTGAAACCAAAGCTGTAAATTGTACCAAGGTTCTCTTACCAAACCATCTTTTTGCGGTTCTTTTCTAGTTCTTAAAATCGTAGGTTTTATTTCCCCGCTAAAACTGCAATGCGGACATTTAACCTGATACATTTCTGGTCTTTCTTTGAAAATAGGAGACTCATACTCAAATTTTTCATAACAATTACCACAGTAATGCTTTCCAAGTGCTTTGTATTGATAAACTGGTTCATCAACTTTATAAAAACAGGATTTACATTCAAAAGTCATTGTTATGCATTTTCCACATTCACAATTTTTAGGAACTTCTTTCAAAACTCCTTTAGATTCACATTTGGGACATTTCACGAAAATCTCGTTATAAAAATGTCCCAGCCATTTATTTTCATCTTGAAACCTTTCCATAATTTTTTACTTTTTAGCGATCCATTCTAACAATTTTAGGCGTAAACGTTCCTAAAACCTCCACTAAATCTGTCTGGTTTGCCATCACTTTTGTAATGTCTTTGTAGGCCATTGGCGCTTCGTCAATATTTCCTCCTATCAAGGTTACGTCGTTGGCTTTCAAAACTTTCTTGATTTCGCTTTGTGTGAAAGTACTTTTGCATTTCGCTCTCGAAAACAAACGTCCCGCGCCGTGCGAAGCAGAATTCAAACTTTCAGCATTTCCTTTACCTTTTACAATAAAACCTGGAGCAGTCATCGAACCCGGAATAATTCCTAATTGCCCTTTTCCTGCTGGCGTTGCGCCTTTTCTGTGCACAATACATTCCTGACCGTTTACCATTTCTTTCCAGGCAAAATTGTGATGGTTTTCAATTGTTACCACTACCCTTTTTCCAATTGCTTTGGCAATTCTTCTGTGAATATCGTCGTGACAAGCTTTAGCATATTCTCCTGCTAAATTCATCGCCAGCCAATATTCCTGACCATCGTGCGTATTCAAATCCAACCAGGCTAAATGCTGTACATTTTTTGGTAACGGACACTGCTTTGTTGCCAAATACGTGTAATGCTTCGCAATGTTTGCGCCCAATCCACGTGAACCACTATGTGAAAGAACAGCAAAATATTCACCTTTTTCCAATCTCCATTCGTTCTCAGGATTATCAATTTTAGCAATTCCAAATTCTACAAAATGGTTTCCTCCGCCAGATGTTCCTAATTGTTTATAAGCTTTTGGAAGAAGATTTTTCAATAGCGGAATATCCTGAAATCCGCTATTGTAAAACACCTCATGATCTACACGAGAAGTGTGCGTTTCATACATTCCAAATTTTGTATTGTCTTTCAAAATTGCTTCCAGCTGATGCTCTTTTCCTTTAAAATGAGAAGCTGGCAAATCAAAAATCGAAAGGCTCATTCGGCATCCAATATCCACTCCAACTCCATACGGAATTACAGCATTATCTGTTGCCAAAACGCCGCCAATCGGCAATCCGTAACCTGAATGTGCATCTGGCATTAAAGCTCCAGCAACTGAAATTGGCAGTTTTAATGAATCATACAATTGAAATTTTGCCTGATCATCGATTTCATTTTCTCCGAAAATTTTAAAAGGTGCTCTAGTATTTTTAAGCTGATGCATTCTTACCTGTACAGGTTTAATCAAACCTTCAGCTACCTTTCCCCAAGTTCCGTTTCCTTCATATTTTTCAGGATGTAATAGAACGTCTTTTGCTTCTGTTAGAATAGATTCTTTTTTTTCTCTTTTTCTATATCTGTTTATCTGCCCTAAGGCTATATTTATTGAATTGTTCTTTGGAAAACCCAATTTAATCAGGTCTTTTCCAGATAATTTATTTCCCATGATTTTCTATCATTTCGTCTGCATATTGCTGATACAAAGCATGCAGACTCATATTTTTAATGGGGTTTTTCTCTTTTGGATTTTCATAATCATAATAACTCCAGCTTCGAGAGAAACCGTCTACTAATTTGTTTATTTTATTTCTTAGATTCTGATTAACAATATAATTTTCAACAACTTGAATTTCACTTTCTAAATCTGAATCGACCATCCTTGTATGTGTTATCATATAAGGACTAACGCGAAGTACATATCGCCAAGGCTCGTTAAATACATAGTGCACTTTATATCTTTTAAAGTTGCTACACCAACGTTCGCGTTTATAAAAATGTACTTTTTCTTTTTCAGTCAATTCTAATTTTGGACTTTTCCACTCCCATTCTGAAAATTCTTTTACAGTCTGAATCTTTTCAACATAAACATGTCTGCTTTTTCTTTTTTTCTTTCTTTTAAAAGATTTTTCAGGAGAAAACTGCCATGTATTAATTTTTATCAGTAATTCTTTGTAAAATTCAGCTTCCGCAGATCGTGCAACATCATCTCTTAACTTGAAATTACGCTGCCAGCCTTTTTGATAAGGAACTTCTAAAGGAACTAATGGTAAATTTCTTCGTTTGTTCCAAAGCTCAACTTCAAGGTTTCTTAATTGAATTAATTGTTTATCAAAATCCTTTTTAACTAATCTTTTTTTTCTTCTATTGCTTTTAAAACGAGTACATAAAGCATACTCGTCTACCGTATAATTTTCCATTAAAAAATTATAATGCATTAAGTTAACAGCCACACAGGCTTAAACATTTTATCCTTGACGGATAAATAAATAAAATCGGTTTTCGGGAAAATTTGAAGTGTCTAGAATAAAAAAAGCCCGAAACTAAATGTCTTCGGGCTTTTTTATATATCTAAAAAGAATTTCTAAGATTGAAATAAGCCACGAAGAAGTGCTGCACCAAATCCGTTTGGTGTGAAGCTTTGTGATGTCAATGTAAGTACAAACATTTTTTCTTCGTTTTTAAAGGGTTATTATTTTTTTTGTGTGCAAATATTGTGAATTGTTTTTTGATTTTCCAAATTTATTTTAAAGAAAATTCTTCAAAAAAATAAATTAGAATGTTTTTAAAATTTCAAAAAAAAGAATATCTATTTGAAAACTAAAGCCTTAGAACATATAGAAGCGGTATACTTTTTTCGTGTTCCTATTCAAGATTTTTCAATAAAAAAATTTCAAATATTAATCTTTTTCACTTGATCTTTCATTTCGACGAAGGAGAAATGACAAGATTACCTACAAAAAAAGCCCTGATTTCTCAGAGCTTTTATATTATTTTTTGTGAATTTATTATTCAGCAACTTTGCTTTTTACCACTAATCTGAAACCTTCCCCGTGAATGTTCAGGATTTCAACATCTTCATCAGATTTTAGGTATTTTCTCAACTTAGCGATGTAAACATCCATACTTCTTGAAGTAAAGTAGTTGTCATCTCTCCAGATTTTTGTTAAAGCTAATTCTCTTGGCATTAAGTCATTTTCATGAAGAATAAGCATTTTAAGCAATTCATTTTCTTTTGGAGACAATTTAATTGGCTCTTCATCTTGGTAAGTCAAGAATCTAAGTTTTGAATTTAAATGGAATTTACCAATATTAAATTCGAATTGTACTTGTTCCGCTTTTGTATCAGCAGATTTTCTTTGAATGATTGCTTTAATCTTCATTAAAAGAACTTCCGAATCAAAAGGTTTATTTAAATAATCATCAGCACCAGCTTTGTAACCTTTTAACACATCTTCTTTCATAGATTTTGCTGTTAAAAAGATAATTGGCACTTCACTGTTCTTTTCTCTAATTTCTTTGGCCAAAGTGTAACCATCTTTATAAGGCATCATTACATCAAGAATACACAGATCGTATACATCTTTCTTGAATTTCTCGAAACCTTCCATACCGTTTTTAGCTAAAGTAACTTCAAAGTCATTTAACATTAGATAATCTTTAAGAACCGCCCCAAAATTTAGGTCATCTTCTACTAAAAGTATTCTTTTGTTAGTATTTTCCATATTTTAATTTATTAATGGTATTTTTATTATAAAGGTGCTACCTTTTCCTTTTTCGCTTTCTACATATACTTGACCATTATGGTCTTCTACAATTCTTTTTACATAGGCCAAACCTAAACCGTGGCCTTTTACGTTGTGCAAATCTCCAGTGTGTTCTCTGTAGAACTTTTCGAAAACTCGCTTTTGAGCTATCTTACTCATTCCTAATCCGTGATCTCTAACTTTTATCAAAATCATGTCTTTTACATTCTCTGTAAAGACTTCGATCTTAGGAACATCCGGAGAATATTTTATCGCATTTTCTAAAATATTAACCAATACATTGGTAAAATGAACCTCGTTTATCAAAACTGTTGTTCTAGCAGCATCATAATGTCTTTCTACTGTACCTTGCCTGTCTTCTAATATTAGATTTACATGTTCTATTGCATCATCAATTATATCAGTAACTACAGTAGGTTCTTTTGTAATATCAAGCTCTCTTTTTTCCAGTTTAGAGATACGCAGTACATTTTCTACCTGAGCATGCATTCTTTTATTTTCATCTCTAATCATTTGAAGATAACGATAAACCTTTTCCTTATCTTCAATTACCTTAGGACTTCTAATAGCATCTAGTGCTAAATTTATTGTCGCAATTGGTGTTTTAAATTCATGCGTCATATTATTTATAAAATCTGTTTTGATTTCAGAAATATGTTTCTGACGCAGTAATTGATTTAATGCACTCGTGTAAGCCACAATTATAATCAAAGTAAAAACTATCGATAGAATAGTTATACTTAATAATTCAGATAATAAGAACTTCTTTTTGTGCGGAAAAGTAACTGATAATTCATATTTACTATTCCCTTCATTATCAGTAAAAACCGGAATACTGTAAGTTGCTTCTTTATCTAAAGAATGAAATCCATCAGATTTAATTTTAGTTGGAATTCCATTACTGTATATTGCGAATTCAAACTTGGTTTTAACTTCATATTCTTCCAGCTCTTTTTTCAATAATTTATAAAGCTTATCTTTTGTAACCCTTCCCTCTATTGGGGTTAAAGAAGCAATATCTTTATATTGAATCTGTTGCTGTACTTTATTTAGAATATCTAAACTTCCTGATTTTTCAATTTTCAGATCAGGAATGATACTCTGTCCTAAGCCGTTATTATCAATTCCACCGTTATTATTATAAACTTCGGTTACTCTTTTTGAACTAAAATTTTTAAAACGCTCACTACTGAACTTTTTGTTAAAAAGAGATCCGTTTATATCGTAATCTTCAGATGTCAAAGTACTCGAATAAACAATTGTTTTATTCGTTTTTGGGTTTCTTTGTACATAAAGTACTTCTAGTAAATCTTCTTTTTTTGGAATTTTACCCGTGCTGTCTTTAATACGGTTGTATTTGTCGTAGAAACTGTACTCCTCTTGCTGTTCCAGTTTATCTGCAACATTTCCAATTACTTGAGTAACGTGGTATTTAAATTGTTCTTCATTATTCTTGAACGAAGAATTGAACCAAAATACTTGAACCAGAATTATCCCGATTAAGGACAAACTCATCAATAAAACAAGTATTCTAAAAAATAATTTATTCATCGAAACAAAATTAATATTTTAACAATATACTAAATAATACATTAACCAAATATTAACATTTAAGACTGATTTTGTTTTATATTTAAAATTTTAAGAATTTTAACAACTTCTTCCTTAGCAATTTTAAGATTATTGTTATTAATCACGAAATTGCTCTTAGAAATTCGTTTTTCGTCATTCCACTGCATTTTCATTCTGCTTAAAACTTGTTCTCTTGTAGTTTTATCGCGTTTTACAACTCTTTCGATTCTAACTTCTTCCGGAGCAGTAACGGTTATAATAACATCGCATTCTTTATAACGACCGCTTTCAAATAAAATAGCTGCCTCATAAACAACATAATCAAAATTCTTATATTCCTGCATCCAAGATTCGAAATCTTTTTTTACAGCTGGATGTACTATTGAATTTAACTTTGCTAATTGTTCTTTATCATTAAAAACTATCTGAGCTAGCTTTGCTCTATTTAAAACTTCTCCATCAAAAATATCTTGGCCAAATGCATTTTTTACCTCTTCAATAATCTCTTCGGACTGCATTACATTTTTGGCTCCATTATCTGCTATATAAACAGGAACCCCCATTTCTTCAAAATAGTTTGCAATGGTTGTTTTCCCACTGCCAATTCCTCCCGTAAGGCCAATAACTTTTGTCATTCTTACAATTTAAAAAACATACGTGGAAAAGCTTCCTGAGGTTTCTTTTTCAATAAAATTATTTTTACATAAGATTCTAAAAAACCAGTTCCATAACCATAGAACTGTTTCCAGACCGCTATTACTGAAAGATATCCAATCTTGATACTTTTGTTTTGAACGCTTGATGTAAGAAAAACTATAACGAAATATACGAAATATAATTGTAATAAAATATCTATATTGAAAATTAACAATAAAAAAGCTAATAATAAACCAAGTATAAACATTGTTGGAAAGAAGAAAGTCAGTTTATTATGCTCTGGATACCAACTATTTAAAATAGGTCGTGCAATACCAAATTTCTTTACCTGAATGGAGAATTTTTCCCAATCAATTCTTCTTTTATGATATACATAAGCCTCTGAAAACAGTCTGGTTTCAAAACCTAAGTTCCATAAACGGATCGATAAGTCCGGATCTTCTCCTGGATGAATGTTCCCAAAACCTTTTGAAGCTTCAAAAGCTTTTTTAGAAATCCCCATATTAAAGCTTCGCGGCTGGAATTTAGTTATTTTCTCAGATCCACCTCTAATTCCCCCCGTAGTAAGAAAAGAAGTCATGGCAAAATTGATTGCCTTCTGAATGTTAGAAAAGCTATCTAAGGCTTTATCAGGCCCTCCAAAACAATCTACATATTCTCTATCCAATTCTTTACGAACTTCCGTCAAGTAATTGGAAGGAATAATACAATCTGAATCAAAAATGATAAAATAATCTCCTCTTGCCCTTTGCATTCCATAATTTCTGGAATCTCCCGGACCGGAGTTTTCTTTAAAATAATACGATATATTTAATTTTCCTTGATAATTCATCACAACATCTCTACATGGAATGGAAGATCCATCTTCGACAAGAACAATTTCAAAAGCTTCATTATAATCAGATTTTGAGAGACTTTCCAAAAGCTCATCAACTTCATCGGGACGATTATACACGGGTATAATTAAAGAAAAAATCATAGCAGAATGTGCGGTTATTAAAGGGTAATTTTTTATTGTTTAAAATTTTAACAAAGATAGGGTATATTAACAAAAAAACCATCAACTTTTGGTTGATGGTTTTCGGTTTTACGGTAAGTAAAATATGTTATTTGATACTTTCGATTTCAACAACTTCGTTTGCTTCTGCATTGTAGTCAACACCAGCAAATTCGAAACCGAATAAGTTTAAGAAATCACTTCTGTATCCTGCTAAATCTCCAATTTCTGGCAGAGTTTCAGTAGTAGCCTCTAACCAAAGTTTAGCCACTTTATCCTGAACATCTTCACGCATTTCCCAGTCATCAATTCTGATTCTTCCTTTTTCATCTACAGGTACTTCAGAACCATTGTATAATCTGTCCTGGAACAAACGCTGAATTTGCTCAATACAACCTTCATGAATTCCTTCTTCTTTCATAATTTTGTATAAAAGAGAAATATACAATGGAATTACCGGAATTGCAGAACTTGCCTGAGTAACCAAAGCCTTGTTTACAGAAACATAAGCTTTTCCTCCAATGGATTTTAAAGAATCTGCAATAGTAAATGCAGTAGCTTCTAAATGATCTTTTGCACGACCGATAGTTCCTTTACGGTAAACCGCCTCTGTTAAAGATGGCCCGATATAAGAATAAGCAACTGTTGTAGCACCTTCTGCCAATAAATTCTCATTTTTTAAGGCATCAATCCACATTGCCCAGTCTTCACCTCCCATAACAGCTACAGTGTTCTCGATATCCTCTTCATTAGCCGGAGCAATAGAAACTTCAGAAACCTTTCCTGTATGAAAATCAACTGTCTTGTTTGTAAAAGTTTGTCCAATTGGTTTTAAAACTGAACGATGCGTAACTCCTGTATTAGGATTTGTACGAACTGGTGAAGCTAAACTATAAATTACAAGATCCACTTGTCCTAAATCCGCTTTGATTAAATCAAGAGTCTCTCTTTTTATTTCGTTTGAAAACGCATCTCCGTTAATACTTTTTGCATATAAACCCGCTTTGTGAGCTTCTTTTTCAAATGCTGCAGAATTGTACCATCCCGGAGAAGCTGTTTTTCCCTCAACTGGTGGTTTTTCAAAAAACACTCCAATTGTAGCAGCATCAGAACCAAAAGCACTAGTAATTCTTGAAGCCAACCCAAAACCTGTAGAAGCACCAATTACCAAAACTTTTTTAGGCCCGGCAATTTCTCCTTTTGATTTTACGTATTCGATTTGATTTTTTACATTTTGTTCAGCTCCCGTTGGATGGGCAGTCAAACAAATAAATCCTCTCATTCTAGGTTCTATAATCATCTTGCAATTATTTTTTTTGTATTATTTCAATTTCAGTTTTAATTTTTCAAAAATAGACATTTTATCCTTAACCCTTTTCATATTAGCCTTCATATTGTCAATAAAATTTGGGTTTAAGGCATTTTTATTAGCGTCTTTATAATAATTATATGCCTCAGTAAATTGTCCTTCATATTCCGCCATTCTACCTAATTCACTGTTATAAGAAGAGTTATCAGCATTTTCCAAATTAGACAAGGTAAATTTAATATGCTCTTTTGCTTCTGTATATCTGCCAATATCTATTAATAAATAAGTATAATTTAAATAAGGAGCAGCGTATTTAGGATCAAATTTTATCGCTAGTTTATAATGATATATACCTTTTTCATAATCACTCATTTTATTGTAATAAATCCACCCCAAATGATTATGTGCTTTTCCGAAATCAGGATACTGTGATAAAATTTCTTCCAAAAGTTCCTTAGCATCAGCTGAATTTCCTTCAGAAATTAATGAATCTGCTTTTATAAACTGATTTTCGTAAAAACTTAAACTTTCCATTGTGGTATTTTAATTCAATAATTGTTTTGCATGATTCAATGCTGAATCGGATATATTAGCTCCCGACAACATTTGGGCAATTTCTATAATTCGATCTTCTTGTGATAAAAGTTTCAATTCAGACAATGTATCATCCCCAACTGTCGATTTAGAAACTTTGAAATGAGAATCTCCTTTAGCAGCAATTTGTGGTAAATGCGTAATTGCAAAAATCTGCATCGTGTTACTCATTTCTTTCATGATTTCTCCCATTCTGATTGCAATTTCTCCTGAAACTCCTGTGTCAATTTCGTCAAAAATCAAAGTCGGAAGTTTGGAATATTTCGCCAGAATTGCTTTAACTGCCAGCATAATTCGAGACATTTCCCCACCGGAAGCTACTTTTTTCAGCAAACCAAAATCGGTTCCTTTATTAGCAGAAAATAAAAACTGCAATTCATCTTTTCCATTTTGAAAATAAGTCTCTGAAGGTATTAATTCCATTTTAAAACGAACATTCGGCATTCCTAAAGTTTCTAAAATAGAAATTAACTGCTCTGAAAGTTTTGGAATCGCACTTATTCTGTTTTTATGAATCTTATCAGCGTAATTATCCAATTCTAATGCTTTTTGCTCTATAATTTTAGACAAAGAAGCTATTTCTTCATCCATATTATCCAACTCCAGTAAAGTATTTCCTAAATCTGTCTGAATTTGCAATAAATCAGCAACTGAATCTACCTGATGTTTTTTCTGAAGATTATAAATCAATTGTAATTTCTGATTTACTAATTCTAATTGTACCGGATCATTTAATAATTTCTCAGAGCAACTCTCTAATTCTTTAGAAACATCATCAAACTCAATTGCTAAACTGCTTATCCTTTCAAACAAATTCTGATATTCCGGTGAAAATAGCGCTACTTTTTGCAGTGCATTTTTTATTTCATTCAAATTATGAAAAACACCAAATTGTTCTTCGTTTGCAATTGCAAGTGATTTATCAAGCGATTCTTTGATTATTTCAACATTATTCAGTTTCTCATAATCTACTTCTAATTCTTCCTGTTCACCAGATTTCAATTGCGCAGCAACCAATTCATTCAATAAAAATGTATTGTATTCCTGTTCTTTTCCAGAATCGCTTTGCTTCTTCAGTAAAGCATTCCATTTTGACTTATCTGATTTATATGATTTTAAAAGCTTTTGATAATCCGAAATGATATCTGAATTATTAGCAATAGCATCAATAATCTTAAACTGAACACTTTCATCAGACAATTCCTGAGTTTGCTGTTGCGAATGAATATCAATTAAATACAAACTTAAATCCTGTAATTCCTGAAGATTTACCGGACTATCATTTACAAAGGCACGAGATTTTCCGGACGGAAGTATTTCGCGTCTAATGATTGTTTCCTCTTCATAGTCCAGATCATTGGCTTCAAAAAAATCTTTAAGATTGTATTTTGAAATTTCAAACTGTGCTTCAATTACACATTTTTCTTCTTTATTTTTTAATGAAGTAAGATCAGCTCTTTTTCCAAGAACAAGACCAATTGCTCCCAAAATAATTGATTTTCCAGCTCCTGTCTCACCTGTTATTATAGAAAAACCTTTAGAAAAATCTATAGTCAGTTTTTCGATAAGCGCATAATTTTTAATTGACAGTGACGTAATCATAGGGCAATTTTGTAAAAATAAAAGTTAAAGAAGATTTTTTTTTATGAAATACAGATTAATATTTTATCTGTGACCATTTAGTGGAGTTTAACGGAGAAACTTTATTTAAAACATCCGTTAAATCAGTAATTGTAATACTTGGACCACCAGAAAAAATAGATACAATTTCATCTGATTTTGCATCAAAGAAAACCCGGGTTATAAACGCATTTGGTTTAACTGAGTTTAATTTTCCAATAAGCATTAATGCAGATTTTATTTTTTCTTTAGATGCTTTTAAATCCAGACTCATACCATCCAAACCTGTATGATAAGCATACATTGTCTGACGTAAATCGCTATAAGTTGGCGCAATCATGTCATTTATTAAATAATAACGATTCTGAAGCCCATCGGACTGATTCCAACCTTTAAATCCGCCTTGCTGTGCAACATTAGCAATATTTTGTGCTGTTTGAAGGTATTGATTGCCCGCTCCCATTTGAAAACTATCTGCATCCATACCTAAAATTACATAGCAATAAAAAGAAATTACAGAAACTAAATTCGAATCATAAGTCGTTGGATTGAACAATAACGGTTCGTATTCTGTATATCTGAAATTAAAATCTTTATCGTTGTAATTTAAAATCGGAGAGGAATAAGTTGAATTAAAAATCAATCTCGATGACTGAACCTGAATAGTTCCTGTGAATTGATCTGAACTATTTGATGATAAGGTAATATACATCGAACAGTTAATTCTTTCGTTTTGTTTTAAAGGAGCTCCCGTCCAATCTGTTTTGTTAACAAACTCAGACAAAGAAGTCTGAAGCGTTTTAAAAACCTGATTATTAGGATTTGTAAGTCGTTCTGTGTTGATAGTTACTGTACAATTTAGCTGTTGCCCTTGTACAAAACCAAAGCTTAAAAATACTAATAGTGTAACTATCTTATTCATACTCTTCTAAAATATTTAATTATATAAACACAAATTGTTTCCAGTTTGTATTTTCGGCGTATATTCTAAATTTAGTCTTTTGAGAAATGCAGAATTACTTTATCCAAAATATCAGCCGCTACAGATTCTTTTGATTTTAATTCCATTGGTTCGATTTCAAAATTTTTATCGATAAAAGTTACTTTATTCGTTTCTTTTTTAAAACCTGCTCCTTTATCTTGTAAGGAATTTAAAACAATCAAATCTAAGTTTTTTTTCTGAATTTTCAACTTAGCATTTTCAATTTCATTTTCAGTTTCTAATGCAAATCCAATTAAAAACTGATTTTTTTTGATAGCTCCTAATGAAGACAAGATATCTTTTGTCTTTTCAAGTTCTATCGAAAATTCTGCATCTGTTTTCTTAATTTTTTGATCTGCAACAACTTTTGGGCGGTAATCTGCAACAGCAGCCGCTGCAATAGCCGCATCCACTTCGTTAAAATATAAATGACAGGCATCATACATTTCCTGAGCTGAGACTACATCGACCACTTTTATCAAAGCATTTTTAGCTTTATAGTGTGTAGGACCAGCAATTAAAAATACTTCTGCACCTAAATTTGCCGCTTCATTAGCAATATCAAATCCCATTTTGCCTGAAGAATGATTTCCAATAAAACGTACAGGATCTATCGCTTCGTATGTTGGTCCCGCAGTAACTAGTATTTTTTTCCCTTTTAAAGGTAATTTACTTTCCAAATCAGCCTCAAGAAAAGCAATGATATTTTCAGGTTCAGCCATTCGGCCTTCCCCGGACAAACCACTCGCCAATTCTCCGGTTTCAGCAGGAATCATAATATTTCCGAACTGTTTTAAAGAACTAAAACTAGATAAAGTTGAAGGATGTTTGTACATATCCAAATCCATTGCCGGAGCAAAATAGACTGGACATTTAGCAGATAAATAGGCCGCGATTAAAAGATTATCGCAGTTTCCTGTTGTCATTTTAGATAACGTATTGGCAGTCGCTGGCGCAATCAGCATAATATCAGCCCAAAGAGCCAATTCTACGTGATTGTTCCAAACTGCTTCTTCATCATCCTGATTAAAGAAACTTGAATGTACCGGATTTTTTGATAAGGTAGATAATGTAAGCGGGGTTACAAAATCCTTAGAAGCAGGTGTCATGATCACTTGGACATGTGCACCTGCTTTTATAAAAAGTCGTACTAATGAAGCCGTTTTATACGCTGCGATTCCACCGGAAACTCCCAGTAAAACCTTTTTACCGTTTAAAACTGACATTGTACTATTATTTGTTTGAACTTCTGTGGTAAGTTTTACCGTCTAACCATTCCTGAACAGCTAAAGCGTGCGGTTTTGGTAATTTCTCGTAAAATTTAGAAACTTCAATTTGCTCTTTATTTTCAAAAACTTCCTCCAGACTATCATTGTAAGTAGCAAATTCTTCTAATTTTTCAGTCAATTCTTTTTTAATCTCTGAATTAATTTGATTTGCTCTTTTAGCCATAATGGTAATTGCCTCATACACATTTCCTGTTGGCTCTTCAATAACTGTTTTATTGTAAGTTATTGTATTAACAGGAGCATTCGTCTTTTTTAAATCCATGACTTTTATTTATTTAGTAAATTTTTGTAAATCTGTTTCAACTCTGGCGTTCATTTCGTCCGCTTTAACTTTGTATTTAGTATCGCTTTTAAACTTAATTAAGTTACTGTAAGCTACTTTGGCAACATTAAGACGCTCTTCCATTTTAGAAGGCACACTGTTAATTGCCAATTGGTATGCTGAATCGTATTTATAAAACAACGCATCTTCTTTAAAAGGAGTTCCAGGGAAATCAGCAATAAAATTATCAAAAGCAACTAAAGCTGATTTATAATCTGAAATTGTATTGTATCCTTTTGCATTTTCGTATGCTTTTTTCTCCAATTTACCATTCAGTAATTGCACAGTCTCATTAGCCTGCGCAAGGTATTCTGAGTTTGGATAATTGTCGATAAAGGCCTGTAATTTCTCTAATGCTTTTACTGTATCTGCCTGATCCAAACTGTAAACAGGTGCTAATTTTGAATAACTGTAAGCTCCTAAAAAGGCTGCTTCCTGTACTTTTTCACTTCGTGGATATCCTGAAACAAAACTTTCAAACTGGTAACCAGCTAAATAATACTGTTTTGTTTTGTAATACGATTGAGAAAACATGTAAAATAACTTCTCTGCCTGAGGTTTTCCCCTGTAAGAAGGTGCTAACTGTTCAAAAAGACGAATAGCCTTATTGTATTTACCAGCATCATACATTTTTGTCGCTACCTCAAATTTAGCTGCAACATCTTCATTTTTTAAAGCTTTTTGATATTCTCCACAAGAAGCAAAAAGGGCAACAACAATTAATAGTGATACTATTTTTTTCATTTATTTACTTTTATTATGATCTCTCAGACAATTTTTGCCAAAACAAAATCACACCGAAGTTTCGGTGGCAAATTTAGTTATTAATTTAGCGACTGCAAAATAATTTTTTAGTATCTTAAAATACTAACACTTTAACAATTATTTAATGCTGTTTTTTACAAACTCATTGAGTCTCTCTGCTAAAGAATCATCAACGGAAACCAATGGAAGACGAACAGTATTCTCAGCAATTCCAAGGGCTTGGAAGATTTGTTTGATTCCTGCCGGATTTCCCTGCTCAAAAATCATATCGATACTGTCTGATAAAAAGTAATGTGTTTTGAAAGCATCAGCTGCTTTTTTATTCAATCCTAAACGGATCATTTCTGAAAATTCTTTCGGAAAACCTTGACCAATAACCGAAATTACGCCTGCTCCACCTGCTAAAACAATTGGTAATGCCAGCATATCATCTCCGGAAATCACCAAAAAATCTTTTGGTGCATTTTTAATAATCTGCATCGCTTGAGCCATATCTCCGGCAGCTTCTTTAATCGCTACTACATTTTCAAAATCATTTGCCAAACGTACCACAGTTGACGGAAGCATATTGCTTGACGTTCTTCCCGGAACATTATATAAGATCACAGGAACCGGAGAAGCCTCGGCAATTGCTTTAAAATGCTGGTAAATCCCTTCCTGAGTAGGTTTATTGTAATATGGTGAAACAGATAATATCGCTTCAAAAGCAGAAAAATCTCTTGTTTTTAATTCTTCAACAATCTGCATAGTATTATTTCCTCCAACTCCTAAAACCAGAGGTAATCTTCCTTTATTTACATCGATTACTGTCTTTATAACCAATTCTTTCTCTTCTGCTGTAAGGGTAGCATTTTCTGCTGTTGTCCCCATAACCACAAGATACTCAACTCCTCCATCTATAGAGAAGTTTACGATTCGGTGTAAAGCCTCGATATCAACTGAAAAATCTTTTTTAAATGGCGTTACCAGTGCAACTCCAGTTCCTATTAATGATTGCATATTATAATAATAATTTATTTTATATTTTTTAAATACCTAAACAATTCTGAAACGAATAGTTTATAATTTTCTAATTCCGTATTAATCATCAAACGATTCAAATTATTGTCAACAGAGGCAAAACCAACTTTAAATTTAGCTTTTGATCGATCAGTGAGCATCATCAAGAATATATTTTCTTCATTATAATAACTCAACAAAAGATCAAATTTTGAATTTACAAATTCGTACAAAAAGTCTTCTGTAATTTCTCCATTCCAACTAATATGGCTTTTGCCAAAAGTAGGTCGTAAATACATTTCTTTTTTTCTGAATTTACTGCTGTACGCAACAATTTTTATGTTTTCTAAAGCAATTCCCTGAAGCGTTAATTCTTTTATCAGCGTTTCAGAATGATTAAAACTACTTTCATCTACCAATAAACCAATTGTTTGAACGTTCTTTGAAAAGTCAATGTTTTTTTGATTACCTAAGTTATTTTTTAATGATTTTTTTACAAAAAATCCCTTTATATAATTCAAAAACATAGTACTTTTACCAGATTACAAAATTAATTATTTAAGTTGCATTTAAAATGGTAAAACTAAAAAAGTATAACGGATTTTTGAAACTTTTTGTTATATTCTTAACACTTTTTTTAATATCTTCCTGTAGTCCGAAAAGCTACAACCTAAACAAAATAGAGGGGAAACAGCTGCCGGTTACTGAAAACGCTGGTGAAACTCAAACAATTGAAGCCTTTATAAAGCCTTATCGTGATCATATCAACCAAGACTTAGACAATGTTTTAGCTTACTGTCCTGAAACGCTTGATAAGAGTACAGGGAAATGGCAGACAAGCATTGGAAGTTTATTGGCCGATGTATGCCTGCAAAGAGGTAATCTTGTTTTTAAAGCTCGTGAGAAAAAAGAAATTGATTTATGTCTTTTAAATCACGGTGGTATTCGTGCTATTCTTCCAAAAGGAAATGTAACCACAAGAACGGCTTTTGAAATTATGCCTTTTGAAAACAATTTGGTTGTTATTGCCTTAAAAGGTGAGCAAATTTTAGACATCGCAGCTTATATTATAAAGGAGAAAAAACCGCAGCCATTGTCTGGAATGACTTTTACAATTACAAAAGACAATACTGCAAAGAATATTATGGTACAAGGAAAACCTCTTGATCTTAGTAAAACGTATTATGTTGCTACAAATGATTATTTGGCAAATGGTGGCGACAGCATGACTTTTTTCGCAAAAGGCACTGAGAAATTCGATTTAAACTATAAACTTAGAAATGTTCTGATTGATTATTTTAAGGAAGTTGACACCGTTGTAGCTCCAAAAAACATCAGAATTACAGAAGAATAAATCAAAAAAAAGAATATTAGCATTACTGCAAAAAATATAAAAAATGAAAAGAAGAGAGTTTATCGAAAAAACAGCTGCAAGTACTGCCCTACTAAGTTTAGGATTGTCTTTGAGCAGTTTTGGAACTAACGATATTAAACATTTAACTATTCTGCACACTAACGATGTGCACAGCCATATTGATCCTTTCCCCGCTGATGATCCGCGTAATCCTAATAAAGGAGGGGTTTCTCGTCGTGCTACATTGATTGAATCTATCCGAAAAGAAAATCCGAATGTTCTTTTATTAGACGCTGGTGATATTTTTCAGGGAACTCCTTATTTTAATTATTATGGAGGCGAACTGGAATTCAAATTGATGAGTATGATGAAATACGATGCTTCGACTATTGGAAATCACGATTTCGATAATGGCCTTGACGGATTGTATGCACAGCTTCCGCACGCTACTTTTGATTTCATCAATTCAAACTATGATTTCAAAAACACCGTTATGGACGGACATGTAAAGCCTTATAAAATTTTCAATAAAAACGGAATTAAAGTAGGTGTTTTCGGTGTTGGAATTGAATTACAAGGTTTGGTTGATAAAAAATTGTACTTAGAAACAGTTTACAATAATCCTGTTGAAATCGCTCAGGATATGACCAGACTTTTAAAACAGGAACAAAAATGTGATTTGGTAATTTGTCTTTCTCATTTAGGTTATAAATACAAAGATGATCCTGAAAAAATCAGTGATTTGAAGTTTGCTGAACAAACTCAGGATATTGATTTAATTATTGGCGGACATACTCATACTTTCTTAGACAAGCCAACTGTTGTAAAAAATAAAGCAGGTAAAGATGTTCTGGTAAATCAGGTGGGATGTTACGGAATCAATTTAGGCCGAATTGACTTTTATTTTGACAAAGATAAAGCCCATACAAATCAAGGAACAACTATTGTTGTATAGGTTTCTTTTGAATTCTGGCTTTTTCTAAAAAGTATTCTACCATAAAGTAATAAGCCAGAATTTGAGTTACATCCCGTATTAGAACCAAAACAATTGAATACGAGAAATATTCATTGAAAATATAGAAAATATCTGAGAAAATATAGCTTACAGCCATTAAAGACATCAGTAAAGTAATATGTGTACCTTTTGTAATATAACTTACAAAACAGAAATAACTCATTATACTCAAAACGATACCATAGAAAGTATAAAGTAAAATAAATTTCTTCATATTGTCAAGTTGTAAACTCAGAACAGAAATTAACAGATAAACAATAAAAACGACCACTATAGAAATTGGCAAAATGTCTCGTTTTGTCAATTTTATTCTTTCATGTTCCCGAATAAATATTGTTACAATTAGAAGATAAACAATCAAAAAACTAATGACACCTCCTAATTCAGAACTTTCGATATCCATTAAATCATATACTTGTCCCACAAAACAAAAGAAGAAAATTACGCCTTCTGTTTTTCCAATTTGGAATTCACTACTTATTAAAAAGTAGATAAAAATAGCAGGAAGTACAATGGCTTTAGCATAAGTCGCAAGAAAATCCTGTTGTGTCCAATCAAAAATGATGGTACACAACAAGGCGAAAAAAAATAAAATTAGCGACGGTTTATTCGGCTTCATTTAATTTGGTTATAAAATCTTCTTCCGACAATATGGTAATATTTAATTTGGTTGCTTTTTCTAATTTAGCCGGCCCCATATTATCTCCCGCCACGACGAAGTCGGTTTTTGCAGAAATAGAACTTCCTACTTTACCTCCGTTATCTTCGATCGCTTTCTTTAATTCATCTCTTGAAAATTGGCTAAAAACTCCTGAAACTACAAAAGTTTTACCAATAAATTTCTCGGTAGCATTTGGGTTGACTTTTTCTACAATTTCAAATTGTATTCCGTATTTTTTTAAGCGTTCTATGATGACTTTATTTTCTTCGTTTTCAAAGAATTCGATGACACTTTTGGCAATTCTTTCTCCAATTTCATCAACCAAAATTAAATCCATTAGAGAAGCCTGACTTAGAGAATCTATATTTTTATAATGTTTGGCTAATTTTTTAGCCACTGTTTCTCCAACAAATCGAATTCCTAATGCAAACAATACACTTTCAAAAGGAATTTCTTTTGATTTCTGAACGCCATTCACCAGATTTTCAGCTGATTTCTGAGCCATTCTTTCTAAATGCAGAATATCTTCTACTTTCAATTGGTACAAATCTGCATAATTATGAACTAAACCATTCTTGAATAATAAGGCAACGGTTTCTCCGCCAAGCCCTTCAATATCCATGGCTTTTCTGGAAATATAATGCTGAATTCTTCCGATAATCTGCGGAGGACATCCATAGAAATTCGGACAATAATGATTCGCTTCTCCAACATTTCTAACCAATTCGGTATGACATTCCGGACAATAAGAGATATAATGCGTTGGTTCTGAATTTTCAGGACGTTTTTCTAAATCTACTGCAATGATTTTTGGAATAATTTCCCCTCCTTTTTCTACAAAAACAGTGTCATTGATTCGGATATCCAATTTTTCGATCTGATCTGCATTGTGAAGAGAAGCTCTTTTTACAATAGTTCCTGCAAGTTGTACAGGCTCCAAATTGGCAACCGGCGTAATCGCCCCAGTTCTTCCAACCTGGTATGAAATTGATTTTAATTTAGTTGAAACCTGCTCTGATTTGAATTTATAAGCAATTGCCCAACGTGGCGATTTTGCTGTATATCCTAATTCTTCCTGATGCTGAATACTGTTTACTTTTATAACAACACCATCTGTTTCATAAGGAAGATTATGACGATGAACATCCCAGTAGTCAATAAAGTCAAAAACTTCATTCATATTATTGACTAATTTCGCTTCATTCGGAACTTTGAATCCCCAGCTTCTAGCTGATTCCAAACCCTCGAACTGAGATTTAAACGGAAGATTATTTCCTGTAACAAAATACAACAAACATTCTAATGGACGTTTTGCAACCTCAGCACTGTCTTGTAATTTTAAGCTTCCTGAAGCTGTATTTCTTGGATTTGAATAAGGAGTTTCGCCAATTTCGATTAATTCCTGATTCATTTTTTCGAAACCTTTAAAAGGCAGAATAATTTCTCCTCGAATATCAAATTTATCAGGATAATTTCCTTTTAAATGAAGCGGAATTGATTTTATGGTTTTAATATTATTAGTAACCTCATCTCCCTGAAAACCGTCGCCACGCGTTAATGCCTGAACTAATTTTCCGTTTTCATAAGTAATGCTTATTGAGGCACCATCGTATTTTAATTCACAGGTATATTGTAAATTGACATTTCCAAGAACTCTTTGAATACGGTTTTCCCAATCCAAAAGATCGTCTTTAGAATAAGAGTTGTCTAAAGAATACATTCTGAATTGATGCGCAATTGTTTTAAAATTCTTGGTAATGGCTCCACCTACTCTTTGCGTTGGAGAATTTTCATCAAAAAACTCTGGATGTTTGTTTTCCAGATCCTGAAGTTCTTTCAGTTTTATATCAAAATCATAATCAGAAATTGTCGCATTATCTAGCACATAATAGTTGTAATTGTGCTGGTTAAGTTCATTTCGTAATGTTTGAATGGTTTCCTGAATGCTCATAAAATTCTGCTAATTATAATGGTGATATATTGATTATCAAAATTAGAACATTTTTTGTTCAAAAGCATAAAAAGTGAAAGTTTTAAAAAATCAAAAATCAGACTGCAAATTCATGCAGCCTGATTTTCTCCTTGTCCATTATTCTTAAAAAAGAATTAAAAAAACCAACTTCCAAATGGTTTCGACGTTTATACTTTTTACTGATAATCAAATAATTACAGCGTAAATATAAAACTATTTTTGAATAATGATAAAATCGGAACGTCTATTTAACAAATGCTCTTCCTCTGTACATTTTACGCCATTTTTACATTTATTAATTAATCGACTTTCGCCATAACCAATTGCACTTTCAATTCTGGAAGGATCAATACCTTGTGACAAAATGTAATCTCTAGTCGATTTTGCTCTGTTGTCTGATAATTTCAAGTTATAAGAATCTTTTCCGCGAGAATCTGTGTGCGATTCAATTTTGATTCTAATGTTTGGAAACTTCTGCATGATAAAAACTACTTTAGTCAATTCTTCAATTGCTTTTGGTGTAATATCATATTTATCGTAATCAAAATAAATTGGATTCACATCTACTTTTTCTACACCTTGTTTTTTGACAACTAAATCATCATAATTACTTAATTCAAAGTTTACATCTTTGATTTCTCCGCCATTTTCACCAGTTGTTTCGACGGTTTTATCATCACTACTGTAATTTGGTTTTGCAGCGATCATCTTAACCACTTTATTACAAGGAACTTCTATAGCATATTTTCCGTCAAAGTTTGTTTTGGTTTCCCCCAAAACTTCGCTGAAAGAATTATAAGCTAAGATTGTAACATCTGTTAGCGGTTTTTTAGTTTTTCGATCTACTGCTATCCCGGAAATACTTTGATTACACACCGGTTTTCCTTTTACAAAAGAATAAATATCGTCATCTCCCTTTCCTCCTGCACGATTGGAAGAAAAATAACCATAAGTTTCTGCTTTGTTAATTATAAAAGAAAAATCATCTTTGTTACTGTTAACTGGTGCTCCAAGGTTCTTTGGTGTTGTAAAAGTTCCGTCTGCCAAAAATTTACTTTCGTATACATCTAAATCCCCCATTCCATAATGTCCGTCAGAAGAGAAATATAAAACTCCATTCTGATAAAATGGAAAAACTTCGTTACCAATTGTATTAATCGTTGGGCCTAAATTTAACGGAGAACTCATCGTACCATCACCAGCAATTTTAACCACATACAAGTCTGTTTCTCCAAATCCTCCAGGCATATCTGAGGCAAAGAAAAGCCATTGTCCGTCTTCACTTAATGAAGGATGCCCAACGGAATAATCATCACTGTCAAAAAAGACTTTCTGTGGATTCTCTAGTTTATTGTCGACGATTGATCCTTTGATGATCTGAAAATTATTGACTTTGGCATCGTCTACAACCAGTTTATTTTTCTTTACAATGTTTGTTGAATAATAAATGGTTTTCCCCTGGCTATCGAAACTAGCAGTTGCTTCATGATATTTAGTCATTACATTTGGCATAAAAACAGTTTCGTTAAATAGACTTCCATCTGCAGGGTTTCTTTCAGCTATATACAAGCTCAAAAAAGGCTGATTGTTCCAACTATACAATTTTTCGCTAAACTTGGTAGTATCACGAGCCGAAGAAAATACGACCTGATCTTTGAAAAAAGTAGCTCCAAAATCTGATTTACTAGTGTTAATATCCAGATTTTTAGAAGTATAAAGAGGTTTCGCTTTCGCTACACTGTCCATATATTGCTTTTGGGCAACATAGCGGTTGATCTCTTTTTTATCTCCTTTTTTATCCAGATATTCTTTAGTAACTCTATCTGCTTCATCATAATCCATAACTGCTTTCATGGATTGAATGTAACGCAGATAGTAAATATCAGTTAAGTTATTTCCTTGTACTTCATAAAGTTTTCGATACCATTTTAATGCATTTCTGGAATCGGAAATGAAATAATAGGAATCTGCCGCATTTTTCAAAGTCTGAGCTGATGGATTTTTTATGTTTTGCAAACATTCCTCATAAGCTTTTGAAGCGTCCAGGTAGGCAAAATTTTTAAACAAGGCATCAGCCTGCTTCAAATTAGTTTTTTGAGCGAAACTAAACGTAACGCTCAAAATTAAACTCAGGATATATAGGTTTCTCATAGGTTTTATTTTTAGAAGAATCGAGGAGATTTGATTTTGCTTTGATTTTTCACAAATTGATAACGCAAGATGATCTCATGAGAACCATCATTGTATTTATTCAATTGACTCACAGTGTAATCAAATGCATATCCAAGATAAAAACTTGGTGCAATCTGAAAACCTGCCAGTATACTCACAGAATCATCTGTTCGATACGCTCCTCCTATCACAAATTTTTCCTGAATCATAAAATTTGCTGATATATCTGCTGTAAGTGGCGCACCGCTTACTGCTTTTACTAAAAATGCGGGTTTAAATTTCAAATTTGGATTCAAATCAAAAACATAACCTCCCATTAAAAAGTAATGCAGACGATCATAATCTATAGATTCCTGAACATCGTCATAGTAATCATTTCTAATAAAACTTGGAACTGATAGCCCTACATACCATTTATCAGTATAGTAATAAATTCCGGCTCCAACTGCTAATTTCATTTGATTATTGATATTTTGATTTAACAAAACATCATCTTTATCATAATACCTTCCTTTTGACCAGTCAATATTTAACATTCTTGCTCCTGCTTTTAAACCAAAGGCCAGTCTTTTTTCGTAACCTAAAGGCAATGAATAGGAGAAGTTTCCATCAAAATATAGTTCATTAGAAGGGCCGATTTTATCATTTACAATGCTCAACCCTAAACCTATTTTTTCATTTCGAAGAGGAGAATGAATTGAGAAGGACTGCGTTTCAGGAGCCCCGTCAATTCCAATCCATTGTGAACGATATAAAAGTGCTGCTTCTATGGTTCCGGTAGATCCAGCATAAGCTGGATTTACCGCCATAGTATTATACATGTACTGTGTATACTGAGGATCTTGTTGTGCTGTAGCACAAACCGTGATAAAAGAACATATTAAGATGAAATACGTTTCTAATGATTTTATATATAGTTTCATAACGATACTTATTTAGTTAATTTAATTAGATGATTAATAGAATTGGCTTATCTCATAATAGACAACCAGCCCTTTTTAACCGTTCCATCTCCAATGGTTATCACATAAAAATAAGTACCTGTTGGCAACATATCTCCTCTATTAACAACTCCGGAAACATTTGCTGTTCCGTTCCAATCATTTTCATAGTGTGTTTTACTGTACACTAATGCTCCGTATCTGTTAAATACTTTCAACTCGTTGTTTGGATAAGATTCAATACAATCAATTCTGAACAGATCATTCTTACCATCATTATTTGGCGTAAACTCATTGTAAACTGTCAAACAAATTGGCTCTAATGTTACTGAAGCTGAATTATTTGATGTATCAACATCTAAAGGAGTTGAAGTTTCTACCGTTGCAACAACTGTGTAATTTCCGCTAGGTAATACTTCTGCAACAATTGTCAACACTACACTTTGACCAGCATTTAATCTTGGTATTGTCCAAAGTTGGGTATTCGGATCATATGTTCCGGAAGTTGCAGATGAGCTTACTAATTCTAAACCACTTGGGAGTAAATCACTAACAATAGTGTTTATAAAATCTCCTTCTCCAACATTGTTCACCGTAATTGTAAACGTTACCTGATCACCAAAATTTGGAGTCGGATTATCTACTGTATGTGTAATCGTTAAATCTGAACAGCTTGTTACACTAACATTTAATACTTTCGTTGTTCTCTCGTTACAAGTGTTCGTATAAGTTACCGACACTGTTCCAGGACCAACATCTGACCAGGAAACTGTAACAGATCCGTCTGCTGCACCTCCACCGGTAATAATTGTTCCTCCATTAATTGTCCATACGTAATCAGATTTTCCATTTGCAATAGAGTATGTCACACCTTTGAATACACAAGGAGTATCATCTGTAGTGGCAATTTGATAAGCTGCATCATTTTCAAATGAAACTGTTATTGCTAATCTTGACGCACTATCACAACCATTTGTTGTATTTGCTAAAGCTCCTGCATAATAAGTTGTCGCTGTAAGCGGTGTATTGGCTGGTAATGGCGTTCCGCCTGTTGCAGCTGCGTACCAAACTACATTGGCTTCATTTACTGAAATATTAGCCAATGTTGGTGCCGCAGATAAACAGAATTTCTGAGCTGTATTAGTCGTTGTAATGACACCTGGTGCGTTTACATTTACCGTAACCGCAAGTCTATTTGGATTCTCACAACCAATTGCGCTTGAAACTGCACCATAATAAATACCTGTTGTAAGTGCTGTTGTTGTTGCAAGTGCCGTTCCTCCTGTTGCCGTCGTATACCAAACTACATTTGCTTCATTAACTTGAATATTGGCAACTGTCGGTCTATTTATAGTACAAAAGTTTTGAGTCACATTATTAGTTGTTGGTGTTGCACTTGGATTAACAATTGTAACAGTAACTTGCAAACGAGTTGTACTTTCACAACCTGTTGCTGCATCTACTATATTTCCAAAATAAACTCCAGAAGTAAGTGCAGTTCCCGCTGGAATTGCTGTTCCACCTGTTGCCGTTGTATACCAGGTTACATTACTTTCATTCACCTGAATGTTAGCTATTGTAGGAGCAGAAGTAGAACAGAACGTCTGTGCTGTATTATTAGTTGTTGGATTAGTTGTATTTCCAACTGTAACTGCTACTTGCAATCTAACACTGCTTTCACAGCCTGTTGCAGGATCTTTTATCACTCCAAAATATGTCGTCGTTGTTAAAGCTGCAGTAGAAGCTAAAGCCGTTCCTCCAGTTTGTGTTGTGTACCAAACTACATTACTTTCATTCACTTGAATGCTAGCAACGGTAGGATTTACTCCAGAACAGAAAGTCTGTGTCGCCTGATTAGTAGTTGGCGTTGCCGGATTTGTTACAATAACATCTACTGTTAATCTTGATGCACTTTCACAACCTGTTGTTGGATCTGAAATTGCAGCAAAGTATTGTCCTGTGGTTAACGCTGTTGTTGATGGAATTGCAGTCCCTCCTGTTAAAGCTGTATACCAAACAATATTACTTTGATTGAACTGAACACTTGCAAACGTTGGAGCATTTACCAAACAGAAGTTTTGAGTGCCTGCCGTTACCAATGTTGGTGTTCCAGGATCACTTAC